>JAAENG010000448.1 GCA_024224665.1 Chloroflexota bacterium
AAATTGCCTGGCGAGGACCGAATTCTGGTCAAAAAAGACGAATTCTAGATTTGGTGTCGAATTTGAGCGAACCCAGAGTGAAATGCTTTATCAATCGCTTCTATTTCCTATGCGAGACCTCCTGCTCGAACTCGGTTTCGCTATCTAATCTATCGACAAAACTTTGCCGATGTTGGCGCTGTAAGCGCCTAGCAATTGTTCCCAGACTGCGCTGAGAAAATCAGGCCCCATTGGGGCAGGTAGCAAGTAGCAGGTCGCAGGTGCGAGTGCGGTTGCAGACACGGTTGAACTTGCCACTTGCAAACCTACCACTTGCCACAAACATCGACAAAAAGTTGTCGATAATTTTGAGTAAGCGCCTAACCGATCAGGCATCGGATCGGCCATGCTACTCTATTCTCTGGCTACACTGGGGCGGCCGATGGCGGTAAATTCGATTTCGGTCTCTAGATAGAGTTCATCTCCCCAGGTTTCCTGGATGGGAGCGTAGCGATCTCGACGGTCTACCCTTAGCTCGATCTGTTCGGCGCCGGCCTGGCGCGCCAGATCTTGCACATAATCTGCCATCACTTGCTCTGCAAAGGCTGCGGTTTCCTCCAACGTGGGGAAATCCCAGACGCCATTTGGAAGATGCGTGCGATAATAGTCTTCATCCCCGCCAATGGGACGGATGATGATGTTGCGTTTTTGTACGACGCTGCCCACGACGGCGCCTATGGCATTGGCAACGTAAGCGTAGGCCGGTATATAGAGCTTGGTGTGCAGCACATCGCTGGTGCGCGGTAAATAGGCTTCGACCGGCGCGCCGATAGCAACGATGGGCCGGTCCAGCGATAACGTGCTGGAGAGCGCCGAGGGATGGATTCCGTCCAACGCCCGTGAGAGCAATGCCTGCGCTGTCGGTTCCCCTTCCCAATTGGGTATTGTGCCTTCGTCGGAAAGCACTTTGCCAACCAATGCTGTGGCGATCTCCTGCGAAACACGTTCCACCACTTGCCGGCAGAATGCATCTACGGCCATTCCCGTTTGTGCGGCCAGCAGTTCTGCACCCAAACGGGCTGCTTCATGATTTCCCAAACCCAGTCTATCCAGAACATGAAGGGCGTCGGTGGGGGTGAAAGCCGCTTGGCTGAGTACACGGTGGGCAGTGAGCCTCTCGATGCGAGCCAATACCATGGCTTCAAAGCCGTGTTCGAAGATTAACTCATGTAGCGATCTTGGCCCGGACATCAGACTATCGACAAGGGTTTTCTCATCTGCTGTCAGGCCGGGGACTTCTTCTCGGCGGATAAGGGCAAATCGGCCGGGTTGGCGATAGTGTTGGGGGTTGGCTACCTGATCTCGCAAGTCCGTGAGGATGTCTGGTTCATGGTCGGCCAGAATCGACAAGGGGACAACGCGCCTGGGGCCGATGCGCAGGGCGTTGGCGGTAGCGACACGGCGATCCAGATCGACTTCCGAATCTCCACCTAAACCCAGTGTCGATACATCTACCGCTTCGACCATGGTGCGCCAGCGCCCAACCTGCGCGCCTTCAGGGTGGATAAGCGGCAGGCCTTCACGTAAATTGGCGATATCAGTCGTGGTACCACCGACATCGACCACCCACACATCTTTTTGTCCGGCCAGATGCCAGGCCCCTACTGCACTGGCGGCCGGACCAGAGAGAATGGTCTCGATAGGCCGGGCCATGGCCCATTCTGCGCGTACCAGGGAGCCATCACCTTTTACAACCATGAGCGGCGCCTGAACACCGTGGCGGTCGAGCGATAGTCGAATTGTAGAGATTAGGTCCTGCAGCAGGGGAATCAAGCGGGCGTTGAGTGTGCAGGTTGTGGCGCGCCGAATCGAATTCAAGCGAGAGGAGAGTTCATGTCCGCAGGTGACCGGCATAGGCTTACCGCTCGATCGGCGGGTGTGTTCCTCCACCAATTGCCTGGCTCGAACTTCGTGCTCGGGGTTGCGTACACTGAAGTAGGAGGATATTGCCAGCGCCTCTACTTGATTCTGTAAGGCATCGACAGCAGCAAGCAGGCCTGTTTCATCCAGCGCCTCGACTTGTTCACCCAGGCCATCATGCCCACCGGCTACATACGCTACATGTTCGGTTGCCAGCGCTTCGCCGAAACCATATTGCTGAATCAGCTTCGGGTCATAGCCGATGAGGATCAGGCCCACAGGACTGCCATGCCCTTGTACGATAGCATTGGTGGCCAGAGTGGTCGACAGCGAGACCATGTCAATGTCGTCAGCTGAAATCTTCCCGGAGGTTTCAGCTAGCACCGAGGAGATCGCCTGGCTTATGCCTATTGACAGGTCGCGATACGTTGTCAGGGCTTTTGCGCTGGCGAGTACGAGATTCTTTTGTTGGTCGATGAGAACGGCGTCGGTGTAGGTACCGCCAGTGTCGATACCTAGAGCAAGGGACATGGAAGGCTCCTGGGACGGAGGGCAGAGGACAGAGGTCGGAGGACAGAGGGCAGAGGTCGGAGCTTGGATGGGTTTAGGGTATTGCTTCGCCGTACTTTTTAGCGTACAGGGTGGCGTCGTAGGGGGCGCGGCGAGCGGGGCAGTCTGCCATGGGGCAGAGTTGGCAACTCTCGAAGCTTTCTTCCAGCGGGAAAAACAGTCCCGACGTGGATTTTGTCGGCGCCATCATCAGGCTCTCTTTGAGTTCCACGCCAATAGCAGATCTCGGATCACCCAGCAGGCGAAAAAGCACTCGTTGTTCTCGCAAGGGCCAGTCGGCCAGCGAGCCCGGATTCATCATCGACATATCTTGCGTCCGGTAGTGCTCATCGATATGGTCCCGGATGGCCTGCACGGCGGCGTAGAGCGCTGCCATCTGGATGCCGTCGGCCCAAAAGCGTTTAAGCATATCTTTCTGTGAGTACCCCCACTGCTCCAATTCCTCACCGCAAGTGGCGATGTAAGGAAAGGCGCGGTTGGCCTTCTCCAGATTGACGCGCAATACGCGGCTGCTGAAGGTGCTCTGTTCGATGGTTACTGAGGTTTCCCTCTTTGCAGTAATTCCACTGACTTTGTACAAGCCCTTGGGGCGTGCGATTTCTTGAGCTTCTGACAAAAAGTGTTGGAATTCGACTGCAAGATCTTCGCCACGAACATGTAGCTTACTGGCGAGTTCATTGCGATCGAGGCTGAACGAGATGCTGTCGAGCAAATGCGTATGCATAAAATCCTTTATGGGCATTTCTCAGAATGACACTGTCAGGCATGAATGATCTCCTATTCTAGAGTGACACGAGGCGAACGCCAAAGTTTTCTGCCTGTTTTGTTGATGCCGGGTTGTGGTCTATACTACGTAAACTTGTAGGCCGGGAACCCTGTAAACCTGTAGACCTGTAGACCTGTAGACCTGTTGTAGACCTGTAAACCTGTAGACCTGTAGACCTGTAGACCGGGACAGACGTTGTCTGCCGCAGTCGGCCTGGTTTACCGATGTACTGGTTTACCTGGAATCCTGTAGACTTGTAGACTGGGACAGACGTTGTCTGCCGCAGTCGGCCTGGTTTTCCGGTGTACTGGTTTACCGGTCTACCTGTCTACCGCTCTACCGCTCTACCAGTCAATCATCTGCTTTCGAGGAATCCTCATGCGACTAAAATGTCTTGCCTGTGATGTGCTGGCCCGACCCATCTACCTGAACGCCGCCCATTCACCCCATATCATCGATATCGAGCTGTTTCCACGTGGTCTGCATAATACACCACTCAAACTGCGCGGCGTCCTCCAGGAGCGCATAGATGCTGCCGCTGGTCAGGGCTACGACGCTGTGGTCTTAGCCTATGGCCTGTGTGGTCAGGCTACGGCTGGGTTAGTCGCCCAAGATGTTCCGATTGTGGCGCCGCGTGCCCATGACTGTATCACCATCTTTTTGGGAAGTCGCGAACGTTATGATAGGCAATTCGCGGAACAGCCCGGCACCTATTGGTATGCGTTGGATTACATGGAACGAGAGGATGGCAGCGGTGCCAGCTTAGGTGCCAGTGTGGATGCCAGTCCCTCGGTCTATGAAGAATATGTCGAGAAATATGGCGCCGAGAATGCAGACTATCTCATGGAGGTGATGGGCGCCTGGCAAGCCCACTATCAGCGCGCGGCTTATATCGACATGGGGGTGGGTGACGGCAGTCGGGTGGAGGAGCAGGCGCAGATGGATGCCTCACGGAGGGGGTGGGTGTTCGAGCGTGTGGCAGGGAATATGATACTTATTCGGCGCTTGCTTTACGGAGAGTGGGAAACCGACTATTTGGTGTTGGATCCGGGCGAATCATTGGCGATGACGCACGATGCTAGCGTGATTGGGTGTGCGGCCGTGAATTAGGGGTTATTCGATTGTCTTCCCCCTGGGCTTGTAGACGAGCGCCGGCCGCAAATCTGCAGCCAACTCGCCCAAACGCTTGAACGTTACCTCATCTAAATCGATGTGCAGCACTTCGGCTATTACTTGTGTCCAGCCATGCAGGAAATAGAGCCAGCCATCTTCGACAAGGACATTACGGCTTTCCTGCTGGGCCATCGCTTGATGCCAGAAGTCCAATTCACCCCGATAGTTAATCTCCCAAGCTACACTGTTGCGTGGAAATAACCCCGAGTTAGTCAGCGGTGAACCTGGTGTATCCTTTCCCATGCCCGTGGCGTTGACAACGACGCTTCCTTCTGGAAGGGCTGCCATGATCTGGTCATTGAGATCAGGGTTAGCGCTTTGGATGAACTCAAATTCGATATCAGTTTCCAGGCTTGCCACCATGGCTTGCATGTTCTGCAACCGGCCCAGCGAGCGATTGGTGACAACCATTTTTTGGGGGCGGTCGGCGGAGTCTTGTTTGTCGATCAAGTGTAGGGCAATCGCTTTACCCGAACCTCCTGCCCCGAAGCAGAGAACGTGGCCCCCTGTTCGACCGAAATAGCCTTGACCCAACACCGCATCAAGGCTCAATCCAGAGGTCAACGGATCTTTGGCGTGGCCCCACAGCTTGTCTTGCTGCTTAGAGATGCTCGACACCTCGCCGGTGAGCACAGCCGACGAATGCAGTTCATCGAACATGTCCCGAGCAGCTTCCAATAGGTCGATTTTGTGGGTTGTGACCAAGGCTCCCAATGACAACGGATCGTATTTTATCTGCGCCACACTGGCTCTGTAAGCGTCCGGCTCATCATGAATGGCATGGTCGATACCCTCTATGATGACGTCCTCCCGCCCTAGCGCTTCCATCCAGCGCGGAAACACATTCATAATCGATGATTTCGATGTAGTGACGCCGATGAAATAGAAAGTCGGTACCTGTTTGTTTACGATGTCGTATGCGGACACGGTTTGCTTCCTTTGATTTGAGGTAACTACCAAGCCAACCTTCATTTAATCAAAGATTGCACAGATTCACGCAGATTAAAGCTTAAGAATCTGTGCAATCTGCGTAATCTTTGATGGATTTGGGTGTTGATAAGCCATTATCCTACAGCGACTTAGTAGTTATGATTTGAGATTTAGACGATTCTGTTCGGCGGTTCCTTGCCGTCCAGCACGGCCAGACACGCATGCAACGCTCCCCAACCCATGGCATCGGTGGCGCCGTCGGTATGGGCGCCGGTGTGGGGCGTGGCGACTACTTGCGGTAAGGCGAGGAGGGGGTTGTCGGCGCCGGGTGGTTCAACCGAAAAGGTATCCAGTGCCGCGCCTTGGAGATGCCCGTTCCGCAATGCTCGTAGCAGGTCTGATTCGACGACCAATTCACCACGCGCCGTGTTGATCAGAAAGGAGTCGGGTTTCATGTTGGCCAGGAACCTGGCGTTGACCATGCCGCGGGTTTCAGGCAAGTTTGGAAGGTGGAGTGACAGAAAGTCTGATTGGCGGATCACTTGTGTTCGAGTTCGCAGTTGTACGCCAAGTTTTTCTGCGGAGGCTTTATCGGGATAGGGATCGTAAGCGATTACGCGACAGTCGAATCCTTGCAAACGTTTGGCTGTGTTTTTGCCAATGGCGCCGAAACCCAGCAGGCCAATCGTCTTGCTTTGCAATGAATTGCCGCTCATTCGGGGCCAGCCGCCGGCCTTGGTTTCGACATTTGCGAGGGGGATCATTCGCGCCAGCGCCAGCATCAGGGCAACAGCCAGTTCCGCCACGGATACCGTGTTCGCGCCTGGTGTATTCGTGACCACAATGCCCTGTTCGCGAGCCGCCTTCAAATCGACCCGATCTACGCCGGCGCCGTAGCGAGCGATAACTTGTACCTTATCGGCAGCGATGATAGCTGCTGCATCAATTGAATCTAGCCCGGCGATGTATCCATCGATGCCGGGGAGCAACGTTTGCAGTTGTTCAGAACTGAGGGGCTTGCCGGTGGTATTGTAAATCACTTGGCCGACTGCCTGCTCCAATTCTGAGATCAGAGCCGGGTCGTTTCGCCCATAAGAGGTTGGCGTAACCAGGACACGGCATTCGTTAAGTGGTTTCATCAGCCGTTTGCGTGCGACCAACGCGGATTGTCGATGATCTCCGGCCGGCCGTTTCGCTCCACCACGAGCTTGCGAAAACCTTTCTCTTCGATTGTGCCGTAGTCATGTCCGGCATGGCCTGGATAAATGAAGTACATCACCAAATCCTCTGTGGGACTGGCGTTTACAGAACGGTGCCCCCAGCGGGGCAGAATATACAACACCCGCCCCGGGTACAGTTCCTCTACCGCCCAATCACCCTCCGGCGTTTCCATGACCATATATCCGAAGCCTTGATGTGTGTAGTAGATCTCAGCTGTGTCGAGCACAGAGTGGTAGTGCCCTTTTGTCATAAAGTATTCGGTACCAACCTTGCCCGGGTGTACAATTGACACGCCTGACATGAGTTCCCCAGATATTTCAGGGCGCAGTATTTCGTAGACCTCATACAGCAACACATCGTCCTCGGCCAGCATCTGGCCATAGGCCTCTTGGTCAACATACTGGCCTTTCATAGAACTCAGGGTTCTTTGGATGTGGTTGTCGTACGATGAAGGGCGGTAGTCTGGTTTGTCTAGCTGATAACAAAAGGGTGTCGTTTGCATATTTTGGTTCACTTTTGCGATATATGGAAAAGTAAAAACGGTAGACAAGTAACAAGTAGATAAGTTAGTCGATTCGTTTGTTCAGCCGCGGTAGTCAGGCAGCCAAACGTGTGGCGATGTTTGCGCCCATCAGGGCTGTAATCGTCGAATCGTCTGTTCTCATTTCTTTCAGTCGTCTGCCTAATGTGACGGCAAATCCGGCCGGGCCTGGCTCACGCCACATGTTCAACTCCGCCATATCGCTCGCCAGCGCTATGTGATCGCCATATCCAGCTTCCAACATGCGCATGAGTAATGGCCAGACATTCTGGTCAGGATGGTATTTGGGACGGAAGAAGGTGTCGTATTCGAGCATGACGCCGGCTTGCGCCAGTTCACGATGCAACTCGAAATCGGGGCGCTTGTCCACATGGCAAAAGACCAGACGCTGGGGAGAGACGCCCCGGTCTAGAAAAAACGGCAGGAGTGCTTCAACGGCAGCACCTTTTTCAGTGTGCATTTCGATAGCCAGCCCACTTGTTCGACAAGCTTCGGCTGCAGCCTCGAACAAGGGAACTAGCGATGGCTCGAACTCTGCCTCTACAGCTATTTTTATGAATCCTGGATAGACCACTTGCGGCCCCTGGCGGGTTTCGGCAAGACCTTGCTCGATTTCGGAAAGAAAATAATCGTTTGCCTGCTCGGCGGTCATGTCCCATATCGCAGCATCAAGATCGTAATAACGGTGGAGATGGAAGCCCGTGCAGGCCACGATGTGCACGCCGCTGCTCTTCGATAGCTCGAAAAGTTTGATAGCGTTACGGCCGCAAGCACTTGGCTGGCAATCGATAATGGCTTTGCCGCCAGATTCAACATATGTTGACAGCCTTGTGCTAAGTAGCCGCTCATCTGTCAACACCGGCGCCTTGGCACAACTGCCTTCTACCTGATCAATCCACACATGGCTATGTGCGTCAGCCAATCCCAGTGATTCAGGTGTGATGGGGCCAAGCACGGTCATAATGCTGGGCGATGGTTCAGTTGTCATGCTTGTGCTCAATGCAAGGACTGCAAAATCGTGTCGATCTCCGTGAGCATGTCCTCCGATAGCTGCCAGGAGACGCTCTCGATATTTTGCTGCACTTGCTCTGCTGTTTGCGCCCCACAGATGATCGAAGTCACCGCAGGGTGTGCGATCAACCAGTTGATAGCGACTTGGTGCAGTGGTTTGCCGATCTGTTGCGCGAAACTGTCCAAACGTTTTCTCTTTTCGAAGTAGTTTTGGAAAAGTTCGCCCCTCAGTTTGGGGTTATTCGAGCGAATGTCATGTTCATCGAAGTTGTCACTAGCTTGGAAGGAGTCGGCCAACAATCCCTGGAATAAGGGACTGTATGGCAAGAATGCCAGGCCATAGTCTTCGCACAGCGGCAGAATCTCACGTTCTGTGCGGTAGTCCAGGGGGATGCTATGATAGGAGTCAGGATTACGTTCCAACATGTTGTACAGCCCCTGATAAGATGCCACATGGCCAAGTTCCATTGCCTTGAACGTTAGGCTGAGTGAAAAGTTAGAGACGCCATAATAGCGGATTTTGCCCATATGACGGATTTGTTCCAACGCCGAGATCGTCTCCTCGATTGGTGTGTCGAGATCAGGCCAATGCAGTTGGTAGAGATCGATGTAGTCGGTCTGAAATCTGCGCAAACTGTCATCGATCTCAACGTGCATCGACTCGGCTGTGAGATTGTTGCTGATCCGACCCCGATCATCCCACAGCAAGCCGCACTTTGATCCGATCATCACCTGCTGGCGCCGACCTTTTAGCGCTTCTCCCAACACCTCTTCGGCGTGGCCCAACCCATAAACAGGGGCGACATCAAAGAAATTGACGCCCAGGTCGACAGCTCGTTGCATAGCCTTCATTGAATCCAGATCGTTGGTGTCGTTCCACTCACCGCCGCTGGCCCAGCAGCCAAATCCTACCACCGAAAAGGGTTCATCAATTCGTGATACTTTCTTTATCTGCATGATTTCTCCTGGGTCACGGTGCGTGTCGCATACATATGCGCTTTGTAAATTCAGAGTCTTCTTTCGAATAACAACGTGAAGCGTGAAACGTGAGGATTTAGGCGTGAAATCATTACGTATCACGCAACACGCAACACGTTTTTACGGCACATGTGGCAGTTTGTCGAACGGCTCCTGCAAGAGGTCGTGGATTTCGGTAAAGAGGGCGAATTGGTTATTGTAACGAGCGGCCAGATCGGGGTCAGGCATAAAGGTTTTGTCGAATCGTAGGCAGTGCTTTGCGCCGCTCGACTCAGTTTCGTACACGCCTACGCCAACGCCGGCCAAGATGGCAGCTCCCAAGATGCCCCCCTCGTTGTTTTCGAAGGTGCGCACCGGCGTCTGGTAAATATCGGCCTTGATCTGCGACCATAGATCGCTATAGGCGCCGCCGCCGCTATGGTAGATGACGTCGACCGCATGGCCGGCGCTCGTAACTATTTCGAGCGTACGCCTTAGCTCGAAGGTGACGCCTTCCATGATGGCGCGCACCATGGCGCCAACGTCATGCCGGGGTGTGAGGCCGAAGAAATTGCCGCGGGCATAGGGTGTGCCCAAAGTCCGTTCCCCCATTAAATAGGGCGAAAACAGCAAGCCTTCGCAACCGGCCGGAATATCTGCGGCCAATTCGTTGAGGATGTCATAGACATCGATACCACGATTTTTAGCTTGACCTATCTCGTAACGACAGAAATTGTCTTTGAACCACTTCAGCGAGACGCCGCCGGAATCGGTGATACCAAATGGGACCCAGCCTTCTGTTACATGATGCAGGTTCATCAATCGTTCGTCAAAAACCGGGGCCGTAGTAAAAACCGAAAAGATGCCGGAAGTGCCTGTGAGGTCGGACGCCGCTCCTGGCTCCGTCAGGCCCGCCGCCAGGAGCGTGCATAGCATGTCGCCGCCCCCCGCTACGACGGGTGTGCCTTCCACCAGTCCGGTCAATCTCGCCGCCTCGTTCGTCAGATTTCCGATCACTGCCGATGAGCGATGAATATCTGGCAATTTCGCACGATCCACGCCGATCTGCTCGACCAGATCCTGAGACCATTCTCTGCTTGCGGCATCCATCAAGAAGGACCCTGACGCCTCGGAATAGTCGATGGAAGCAACGCCGGTCAGACGGAAGTTGACGTAATCTTTGGGAACGACGAATTTCCAGGTATCGGCATACAGGTCGGGGGCATGTTCTTGTAGCCATCTGATTTTGAACCCGAACCAGTTCGCTACAGGGGGGCTGCCTGTCAGGAAATAGGCGCTGTCTGCCGCCGGTTGATGTTTGAACTGTTCCACGATCTCGGCGCTGCGTTTATCACACCATAACTGCACTTCATGGCTGAGCAGATTGCCGGCAACGTCGAGCGGTACGGTTCCGTGCATCTGGCCGCTGATGCCGATGCCAAGAATCTCATCGGCAGATACGTTGACTTGTTCCATCGATTCTTTGATGCAGGTGATGGTATGCGACCACCACACGTCCGGATCCTGTTCGGCCCAGCCCGAACGGGGTGTCTGCATGTCTTGCAGGCGGCTGGCGCTTGTTACAACGGTTCCATCCAACGTGAGCAGGGCAACACGAGTACTTTGTGTGCCGATGTCGATGCCCATCAACAGTTCAGGTTTCAATTGGCTCTCCTTTTCGGAGTGTGGCCCTTGATGACTGCGTGCCAACAGATTGATTTCAAAGCACACTCCACCTAACCCTTGATCGCGCCGGCCACTAAACCCCTGGTGATATAACGCTCGAAAAACAGCCCTATCAGGATCACAGGCAATACAGCAGCCAGGGACAGCGCCGAAATGAACCACCACTGAATCCCACGCGTGTTGTTCTGCCCGGCAATGAGTACAGGGAGGGTAATGGCATCGAAGTTTGTGAGCATGAGAGCGTAGAGAAATTCGTTCCAGGCGAAGATGAAGGAGAAAATCGCAACCGAAACCAGTCCCGGTGTGCTTATGGGCAGGACGATACGAACGAATGCCTGCCAGTGCGTGGCGCCATCCACCAGGGCGCTGTCTTCCAGATCACGTGGCAATGTGTTGAAGAAATCGCGCATGATCCACACGGCGAAGGGGATGTTGAACATGGTATAAGCCAGGATCAGGCCGAAGTGGGTGTCGATGAGATTGAACGCCGAATAGAACAACAAGAAGGGGACGACGAACAGCGCCGGCGGCAGGAACCGCTGTGAGATGATCCAAAAGGCGATGTTGTCATTGCCCCAGCCTAATCCCCGCCAGTAGTACTTGTACCGTGACAGTCCGTAGCCCGACATGGCGCCGAAGGCGACAACAAAAACTGTGCTTCCCGAGGCAGCGATGAGACTGTTGCGGAAGTGGCGCCAGAATGTATCGCCCACTTCACCAAACAGGTACTGCCAATGTTGCATGGTCGGTTCATAATCGTACCAGGGTATATAGACTGGACCGCGGCTGACGTGCAGCGGTAGTTTCAGTGATGTTGTCACGAGCCAGTAAAAGGGGAATAAACAGATAAAGGACCAGAAAATAACAATGCCATACAAAACTATCTGCTGCCGTCTGGATCGTTTTTTCATCTTGTGGCTGTCCTAATTCTCGTTCTGAGGTGAAACCCTGCGCGCCATGATAAGAAAGACAGTTGCAAACACTATCACGAGCACCAGGAGTACATAGGAAATCGCCGAAGCATAGCTATAATTACCGAAAGTCAGGGCTGTATCAAAAATGTACATGGTCAGGGACTCGGTGGCTGAGCCAGGTCCACCACCTGTCGTAATCACAATGACGTCGATAATCTTGAAGATCTCCAGGCCACGGATCAAGATAACGGTGACCGAGATCGGTATCAGGATGGGAAAGGTAATTTTTCGCAGCACCTGAAAGGGTGTAGCCCCATCTACCCTCGCAGCCTCGTAGATCTCGTCAGGGATGCTTTGCATGCCGGCCAGCAACAAGAGCGTGATCAGTGGAATCCACTGCCAGCTATCGATGATGATAATGGCTAGGGTCGCCCAGATACTGTGCCCCAGCCAAGGAATCGAGATCGCCAACCCTGTTAGCGAAGATAGGATCTCTTGCAAATGCGCAGGAGGGGAGATCCGCGTATCGAACATCATACGCCCGGTATACGCTACCGCCACGGGCGTCATCATCATCGGCATCAGGAAGATGATTCTGACGACATTACGGGCGTAGAATGTTTCGTTCAGCACCAGCGCCAGCCCGAAACCGATGATGTATTGCACGATGACGCCGAGAATGACAAACACCAGCGTATTCCAGGCGGCGTTGTGCAGTCGCTGATCGTCGAAAAGACGGCGATAGTTGCGCAGTGTCAGATTAAATCCTAGGCCAAGGAAGCCGTCGTCTACCTCTTCGCCATTTTCTAGCGCCTCGTTACTTATCTGCGTAGTGCCACCCCGCTGCACATCGGTAAAGCTGATACCCAGAGACCACAAGAGCGGAAAAATTGATAATGTCAATAGAATAATCACCACCGGCGCCAGGAATACGCGTTGGGTTCGCTTTTCGTGCGCCCTACCTTCGTTCATAGTGCCTTCCGAAAAGGGGTGGTGTTGCGCCGCCAGAGCGCAGCGACGCAACACCAAGGTGTGAATCCGGGTTCATTATCCTTCAAAGGCTGGTCGGAAAGAAGCCAGGAAACACATCCGACTCCTTTCCGACACCTGATCGCTCAGCTATTCAGCCTCGTAACCGATAGAGTCACGATATTGTTGAAGCTGGCCTTCACGTCCCAGGCGGTCGGTGATCTCGTCCCAACCGGCAGCGACATTGTCCATCGCTTCCTGCGATGAAATCTCTTCGGCCAAGGCCCGGCTGACTTCCACGTCGAGCACGTTCAGGTATTCCGCCGAACCGCGAATGCGAATATCCAGTACCGCATTGGGATGGTTGATGGTGTTCAACACGGCATCCAGGTAATCTTCGGCCCCTTCCTGGTCGAAGCCGGCGTCTACCCACAGATCGATGTCTTCGAACTGGCTGAAGCGAGAGGGGTTGATACCTGTGTTGGACGTCACCGCCAGCAACTGCACCATTTCAGGAGCTGCCATGAAGCGGGCGAAGTCGATGGCGGCCTCTTTGACCTCACTATCTGCGGCGACACCGATAATCCAACCGCCGAAGGCGATAAAGGGCGCTGTATTTGCTTCCTCGACCCATTCACCTGCCTCATAGTCCCAGTAGCGATCGCCACCCGGCAATACACCATATCCGGTATCGCCGATGATGACCGATGATTCGGGATCGTAGGAGATGGGGCCGACATCACCCCAGTCGATGTTGAATACAGATACGCCGGCGGGGAACTGCACACGGGTGTCGGAAACATCCCACTGAAGCTGCTCGGGCGGGCCCAGGTCTCTCGACTTGATGTAGTCGTCCAGTGCGGCCACCCAACCGGGGTTGTTGACTTGTGGTGTCATGTCATCGCAACTGAAGAAGAAGCAGGGATTGCCGGGCGCCTTGCCGTAGCCTGCTGCATGCGAAAGGAACACCCAGTAGCTCTGGGCATTGCGGCGTTGTGCTTCTGCCACGCCGTAGATCTCGGCCGTCTCGCCCGCTGTCTCGGCCTCCTTGCCATTGAAGAACTCAGCCATGTCATAGTATTGCGACCAGGTCACAGGTTCGGCCAGGGGATAGCCATATTCGGCTTCGAAATCCGCTGCAAAGGGTGAATCTGGTCCCACCAGATCTTTGCGGTAATACAACATGTGGGCATCGCCATCGTAGGGGAAGGCGTAGATTTTGTCACCCCAGGCGGTGATGCGTTTGCCGTACAGGGGAATGATGTCCTCTGGATCTAAACCTTCTAGCATTTCCGGCGTGACCTCTTCGAGGAAGCCGGGAGCCATAAAGTCACCTGCCCAATCGGCGGGGAAGATGAGCACGTCGTAGTCATTGGCGCCCGTATCAAAAGCGGTAATGATTTTCTCGAACAGTTCGCCGAAGGCAAATTGCTGGAGCTCTACCTCGCCGCCGGTCATCGCTTCCCATTCCGGGGAGTGATCCTCGACGGGCCCGCTGATGGCAGGTCCGGTCTGGGTGACGACAACGACTTTCTGGCCTTCGAAGGGCATAGCGGCTTCTTCTGGTTCTGGTTCAGCTACTTCGGGCGCTTCTGCCGGGGCCTCGGCGGGCACAGCGGGTGCTGCCGGTGCTGCACAAGCTGCCACGATGAGCATCAAGGCGATTGCAGTGACTAACCAACGAATAGATTTTCCTGTATACATTTTTGTATCCTCCTGAGAAATAAAATAAACTGGATAATCCGTCAAGGTTTCTTCGTTTTTCACCTCCTGGTTTTGTTGCTGTGTCATGTAGGCGGGTATCAAGTGGGGGTGGACTTCAAGCTGTTCATCCCCAAAAACCATACTTCGGGTCAAACAGCATCAGTCTTCACAGGAGCAGGGGTTATCACATGGTTCAAGCTTGATGATGCTTGGAATCCAAAAGAACGTTGCTGGGTGGGAGGTCGTGGACATGGGTCGCGAGCGTCTCTCTCTTTTTCCCCTGTTCGCGTATGCGCACCAGTTCTACATCAAAGCGAGAACGATCCCCACGATGCAGAGCATGATAGTATTCCATAGGTTTGCCATTTTCTAGATAGCTGATACTGTCGAGCATAAGTAGGGCGGCGCCCTCGTCAACCTGCAATAGTTCTGCCTCAACCTCGCTGGCGTTCACCGCCTCGATGCGGCGTCGCCCACGAACGATCTGCAATCCGTACTGTTCTTCTAATGTAGAATACAATGATGCATTCATAAAATCAACATCCTCGAGGCCTGGACATAGCGCATGAGGTAAATAACTGGTGACGAGGACGATGGGTTCCTGGTTTACAGACCGTAAGCGTTGCAGATCGATAACGGCCGCGCCCGGCTCGATTGCCAGGTAGCCGGCCACTTTTTTGCTTGCCGGTGTCACATGTAGGTGTAGCACCCTGGTGACCGGAATATGTCCCCTTTCCGTCATGTCCTGATAGAAACCGGTGAGTTCCTGCGCAATGCTTTCGGCGATTTTTGGCGTAGCGACGAAAGTCCCCTTTCCCTTATGCCGAAAAATCAGTCCTTCATACTCCAACTCTCTTAAGGCCTGCCGCACCACCGCTCGGCTGACACCATAGGTCTCCCGCAGTTCATGTTCTCCTGGTATACGTTCTCCTGGCAGCCAAACACCTGCACCGATGTCTTGCTGGAGATCATCCATCACCTGGATATAAAATGGGATACGGCTGTCGTGGTTAACAGGTTTGCTCATAAGAAATTTATTTGTACGCTTGTACGCTTGTACATACATATTGAATATACCATGAGCGATCCACCCTGTCAAGGGACATTTTGTTATTTCGGTGTCCGTCAGTTGAATCCGCCAGGACCCGGCATCGGTTAGTCTCACGTACCTCGTCGAGAAATCGGCGCCTGGTTTTGCAAAGTGTTCCACGAGTCCACTGAAAAAAAGCCCATTAACCGCAAAGTGAGAACATAAAGTTCTACAGAGATCGCAGAGGAAAACTTTGGGCTTCACGGGGAGAAGCGCGTCTAAACCCCACCATTTTTCTGTTATCTCGGCCTTCGTTGCTTGTCTAGACCTTTTTTCAGGGGAGTCTTCCACATACTCCTCACCGTTCCGTTTCTCTCCGCTGTGGCGACTATGCGGACGCCGCTCATTCCGCGCCCCGTTGGCGGGTCGGGACTATTCCTAATTCTTTAGCCTTTTCCTCACTTCATTCAGGATTTCGTTTGTTTGAAAATCAGGATATAATAAAGATTAGTCTACGCTCAGGAGTAATCGGTGGAAATAACACACTCGATTAATGACACTCCTATTCGGCTCACCGAGGAACGGTGGGAACACATTGTCAGTAACAAGCCGTATATGGAGCCATATTACGAGAGAATTCTGGATGCAATCGAGAAACCAACTTTTGTCTTACGTGGATATGCTGGCTCACTGGTTATTATAAGTGTTGGAAGGCAGCGGTATTTGCATGTTGTGTATAAGGAAGTGAGCCAAGGTGATGGATTTATTATTACGGCCTTTGTCGCTCCAAAGTATAATCAAAGGATGATAGTCTGGTCACAGGAATCTTAGAAGAACAGAATGTTGGTTATTTGCTCAAAGCAGTAGCCAATCTCATTAGATTGCCCAAGACCAAGATGTGGTTAGATTACGATACAGAAGTAGATGTACTCTACCTACATTTTTAGGGCAATCGCATCTAATATGTCAAGTAAACAAGCTAGGGCAGTCGGTGTCTTAATGGAAGCCAGCCTTCAGAACTTTCATGAGGTAAGTTTCATCCCAACCGCATCT
>JAAENG010000449.1 GCA_024224665.1 Chloroflexota bacterium
CGGTCTACTAGTCTACTGGTCTACAGGTTTCCCGGTCTACTAGTCTACTGGTCTACAGGTTTCCCGGTCTACTAGTCTACTGGTCTACAGGTTTCCCGGTCTACTAGTCTACTGGTCTACAGGTTTCCCGGTTTCCCGGTCTACAGGTTTCCCGGTCTACCGGGTTACAAACATAGCCACTACCAGATGTCTAGTTCAAACTGATGCGAGGATCAATCCAGGCATGAGTGAGATCGACAAGCAGGTTGATCGTGACATAGCCGATCGCACCGAGCAGGGTGATACCCATAATGGCAGGGTAATCGACGTTGAGCAGAGAGCGCACGGTAAACAACCCCAGACCGGGCCAGTTGAAGACGACTTCTACAAAAAAGGTGCCGGTCAGGGCCAGAGCGAAGGTCAGACCCACAACGGTCAAGGCCGGGCCGATGGCGTTTTTGAGCGCGTAGACGTAGGTGATAACGGTTTGGTGCAGGCCATAGGCGTGCGCCGTGCGGATGTAATCCTGTTCCAGCACTTCCAGCATCGAAGCACGAGTCATGCGTGCGATCAGGCCGATGGGGTAAGCCGCTAAGGTGATGGCCGGCAAGATCAGGTGGCGACTGGCATCCTTGAAGCCAACCCAGTTGCCGCCAAGAATGGCGTCGATGATGAAGAAATTGGTGATGGGAATGATGGGGCTTGTAAACCGTAAATCAGCATCGACGCGCCCGGTAAGTGGCAGCCAGTGCAGGTTCCGAAAGAAGACGATCTGCAGCAGTAGGCCCAGGAAGAAGGCCGGGATCGATACCCCGACGATCGAGCCGGCACGGATGGCCGTATCCGATCGTTTGCCCTGCCGGCGAGCGCTGAGCACGCCTAACGGTATTCCGATAAGTATCGCCAGAACCATGGCGGTAATCAACAGCTCCAGCGTAGCGGGCAAACGGTCGCCGATCTCCTGCAGAACGGGTCGCTTAGTGGCAATAGAATTGCCCATGTCGCCTTGTAATAGATCGCGCATGTAGACCAGGTATTGCACCGGGAGTGGCCGATCCAGCCCCAGTTTTATGGTCACACGTTCGATATCGGCGGGACGGGCGCGTGGCCCGATATACAGGGCCGCAGGATTGGATGGCACCACACGCGCCAGCATAAAGGTGATGATCGTCACGCCCAGTAAGACAAGAAGTGACGTACCACCGCGCCGCAGGATGAACTCCAGTTTACGCATAGTGGGTCGTGGCTAAGGACTTAGGACAGAATAGCTTGCTGATTTGCTTCCTGAAATGACGGTAGAGTTCCGCAAGTTATTGAATTCTCAGTCCTAAGAGGAGGGTGATCGGTCAACTGACAGTGACGATTTACGGCGGATGCTTTAGTGGCGACAGCGAATTACCTTGCGAAGGATGCGGGTTTGGGAAGCGTTTTCCGCAATACCCGCATCCTTCGTATCGTCCGCTTACAACGACTCCAGCCACGTCCTCTTCCGCGCGGGGCGAAAACAAAAAGAGGGGAGGCGTGTTATGGAGGGCACTATTCTGTCGTCAGATCGTAATACCAGTGCTGCACAAAGGGATAGTTGAGATTGTACTCGTATCCTTCGATGTGGTCAGGTACGATGAACGGCGCCATCGTGTCGAAGAAGAAAACACCAGGGGCCTCATCAACCAGCAGGTTCATGGCGTCTTCGTAAAGTTGTTGCGCTTGCTCAGGATCGTTGACCGTCAGAGCGGCGGCTTCATCTATCATTGTATCGAATTCTTCATTGACCCAGTAACTCAGGTTGAAGAAGGGTGCCTCGCTACTGTGGAACATGGACCACAGGTTGTCGGTCCCGGCATCACTGTACGTTGGCCAGTACAGCAAGAGGAACATATCCTGGGCATTCGCTGGATCTGATTTGGATCGCTCCCACTGCTGGCTGAACAACAGGGGTTCGATCTCGACATCGACGCCGATCTGGGCAAAGGAATCTTTGATCAAGGGAGCGAATGCCTCTTCGGTGACGTTTTCAGCCGCATAGGTCATATTGAGACTGAAGCCGCCGTCGGCATAACCGGCTTCTGCCAACAGTTCTTTGGCTTTATCGAGATCATAGGAGTATTGGCCGACATTTTCGGACCAGGGCCAGACACCTTCGGGAACGGGGCCACGGCTTTGGGTTCCCAGACCTTGCGCGCCAATGGTGATGATATCGTCATAGGGGATGGCGTAGGAGAGCGCCTGGCGAACGGTGGCATTGTCGAGCGGCTCTCGCAATGTATTGAAGAAGCCTACGTAGTTGAAGAAGGAAGGTTCGGTCAAAACCTCGTAGTCCTCTCTCTCTCGGAAGGTATCATAGTTCTCAGGTGGGATCCTGGAAACCAAATCGACTTCGCCTCCCTCCAGCATCTGCTGTTGGATCACTCCCTCGGGCACGATCTGAATCAGCACCTTGTCGAACTGACCCTCTTCCCAACCACCCCAATAGTCTTCATTGCGGGTGAGCAAAATCTCCTGGTCGGGCGTGTAAGATTCCAGCATGTAAGGGCCGGTGCCCGCCTCGATGCCGGCTTCGAAATACCCATCATCAGCGGCTGCCGCGTCCAACGCCTTGGGGCTGACAATCCAGGAACCGTACAATGATGCGGCGATGAGATCGACAGGCGATGGCGTCGACATCCGTATAACCACGGTTTGATCGTCAACAGCTTCAACCTCTTCCAGCGCCCACCAGATGAAAGACGCACCGGCGCTCTCAGCTGCCGTCTCGAGAGATTGCTTGACAGCAGCGGCGGTGACGGGTTCACCATCGTGGAATGTCACACCCTGGCGCAGGTGGAACGTCCATTCCGTGCCATCTTCATTCGATTCCCAGCTTTCAGCTAACAGGGGTGTGAACCGTTCTTCGGCGCCGGGTGCATTGACGCGCAACAGCTGTTCATACATATTACCCATGTACGCGGCCTCGGTCGAGAAGGATTTGACCGGATCCCAGGTGGTGATATTGGCTGTGTTTGCGACTTTTAAGACTTTGGGACCTGACGCTGCCGGCTCCTCTACAGGTTCTTCTGCGGGTGCAGGTTCCTCGGCTGGTGCTTCAGCGGGTGCAGCCGGAGCCGGGGCAGCCGCGGCACAGGCACTGACCGGTGCAGCCGCGGCACAGGCACTGATAAGAAGCGCCAGTGCGACAAACAGAGCAAGTAATGTTACATGTCTCTTCACGATTTCTCTCCTAGAGGTGGGTGATTTTGAGTGTAGTAGAGGGTCAATGTCATTAAGTTAAGGAAAAATGTGTTACTATCCAATCCATTCAACCACAGCCATGACGAAATGGAGTCAGAAGTAAATGGATAGTAACACAACCCAATTTTACACTGGATTACTCACTTGTATCAAACAACTTC
>JAAENG010000450.1 GCA_024224665.1 Chloroflexota bacterium
AGCCCAAACCCTCACCCGCCTGTTCGACCGCCATCGCATCATCTTCTGGTACGATGCCAAGAAAGAGCTGCGCTCTGAGTTCGAGGCCCTAGACCTGCCTGGCGTCGAGAAGATCGTGCTGGACAACAACCAGTTCGGCGTTAAATACCGCATCCTGCGCGCCGAACCCGAGCAGCATTTCTTGCTCTACCATCATGGCCCGCCCCCGCCCGATATCGACAACTGGCTGCTCGACGTGCAACTGGCCTACGGGGAGTTCCGCGCCGACCAGACCGCACTCTGGCTCAGCGAACTGGGGCTGGGATTGGAATTCAGCGATGTGGTGGCCCCGCACACCGGTTTCTTTAATGCCCCCAGCCGCATCGAGGCGCTCAAAGGACTGCTGAAACCGGACGACACCCCGCGTAATATCCTTCAAAAAATGCTCGCTGTCAGCGTCAAGGCCGAGCCCCGCCTGGATAGCACCCTGGAAAGCCTGCTGGCCGAACTGGCATCTGGCAAAAACGACAAATTCAGGCTCGTGCAGCGTTGCGCCCTGGACGATTTCCTCTGGGAACAACTTGCACGCGCCTACGACTACACGTCAGACGAACCGGGCATCCAAGACTTCGCCATCGAGCTATTCAAATCCAGCTACGCCCTGGGCCTGGACGAACCCGCCCGCCTGACCCCCAACGCCATTGTCTTCTTCAAACGCTGGAAGGACAGCGTCAAACATCAAGACGCTTTCGGGACGCTTTCGGCTGAGTGCGCTGACATCCTGGGAATCAAACAAGACTTGCAGCAGCGGGATTACCGTACCCTGATCGACCTGGACTATTTCAAACTGATCGATGTCAAGATACTCAGTGAGTTGGTCCAGGACATTGCCAAACACACCATTTCAGCCGGAGCCTGCGCACAACTGGTGCGGCAACGCCGCCAGAGCCACTGGTATCAGACATATAAGCATCTCTATGTGGCTGTCGATGTCGCTGCGCGCTTCCTGGAAACGCTGGAAAAAATCGATCTGCGGGTTGATTCGCTGAGCGCGGGCATCGAGCAGTACAGCCGCAGTTGGTACCAGTTGGACCAACTCTATCGCCAGTTCATCTTCCATGCCGGACAGTCGGGCCAGCCTACATTGCTCGCCCCCCTCATGAAAGAGGTCGAAAATCGCTACGAGAACCAATTCCTGCTGCCGGTCAACGACAATTGGCAAAAGGTGGTGGATGCCAGCAGTCGCTGGAGCGCCCCGCTTGGCCAACGCCAGCAGGACTTCTTTGAGGCACGGGTCCGATCCTTCCTGCGTAGCGGCAACAAAGTATCTGTCATCATCTCCGACGCCTTGCGCTACGAGATCGGCGATGCCTTGCTCAGCCGCATACGGCAAGAAGACCGCTACGAAGCGACTCTGTACCCGGCCCTCTCGGTGTTGCCCAGCTACACCCAGTTGGGCATGGCGGCCTTGTTGCCCCACGAGTCCCTCACCATCGCTGAGAAGAGGACGGTGCTGGTGGATGGCGCCAGTTCGCAGGGGATGGAAAATCGAAAGAAGATTTTAGAAAAGGCGTTGCCGGGCCGGGCCACCGCCATTAAAGCTGACGATCTACTGAAGCTGGGCAAAGAAGAAAGCCGAAGTCTGATCCGGTACCACGATGTAGTGTACGTCTACCACAACCGCATCGACGCTATCGGCGACAAGCGGGATTCCGAAGGGCGGGTGTTCGAGGCGGTGGAAGATACGCTGGACGACTTGATCAAGATCGTCAAGAAACTGGCCAACGCCAACGCCAGCAATATGCTGGTCACAGCCGATCACGGTTTCATCTACCAGAATCGCGTGCTGGCTGAAAGCGACTTCGCCAGCGACGAACCCAGCGGCTCCGCCATCGTCGTACGCAATCGTCGTTTCGTGCTGGGCAAGGGGCTGACCGAGACTGCCAGCTTCAAGCATTTCAGCAGCGCAGATGCCGATCTGAGCGGAGAGATGGAGATGCTGATCCCGAAGTCCATCAATCGTCTCCGCCTCCAGGGGGCGGGCAGTCGCTACGTCCACGGCGGCGCGGCGCTACAGGAAGTGGTCATTCCCGTCATCCAGATCAACAAGAAACGGCGTAGCGATGTCACCACGGTGGCGGTGGACATTCTGCCTGGCTCTACCACCACTATTTCCACCGGGCAACTCACTGCCACCCTGTACCAGGCCGAAGCGGTCACCGACAAAGTGCAGCCCCGCACGTTGCGCGCCGGCATCTACACCCAGACCGGTGAACTGATATCCGACCGACATGACCTGACCTTCGATCTGGCTTCCGACAATCCCCGCGAGCGGGAGATACGCGTGCAATTCCTGTTGACCAAAAAAGCGGATACCGCCAATGACCAGGACGTGTTCCTGCGCCTGGAGGAGCCCGTACCGGGGACCGCCCACTATCGGGAATACAAAAAAGCACGCTATCTGCTGCGGCGCTCATTCACCAGCGATTTCGATTTCTAACATGCAAGGACGTAACGAACGATGAATCCACTCGATCAGAAAATCAATGACCAATTCGCCGGGTTGGTCGTACGCAAAGACCTTGTGAAGCTGGTCAAGGGCAACGCCATCGTCCCCACCTACGTGCTCGAATATCTGTTGGGACAATACTGCGCCACCTCCGACGAGGCAAGCATCCTGTCTGGTGTCGAGACCGTGAAAGAAATCCTGCGCAAGCATTATGTGCACCGCAATGAAGCGGGCCTGGTGCGCTCCATGATCCGCGAGCGGGGCCGCCACAAGGTTATCGACAAGATCAGTGTGGCCTTGAATGACAAGCGGGATGTTTACGAAGCCACTTTTGGCAACCTGGGCATCAAGCAGGTGATCGTGAATGCCGACACGGTCAAACGCCATCCCAAGTTGTTGGTCAGCGGGGTCTGGTGCATCGCCGACTTGGAATACGAGTACTCCGAGGACAAAAAGAACATCCCCTGGATTCTCGACACCATTAAGCCAATTCAGCTCTCCCATTTTGATTTCGACCAGTATCTTGCAGCCCGCCGCCAGTTCACGACTGAGGATTGGATCGATCTGCTCATGCAGAGCATTGGCTTTGATCCAGCCTTATTCGGGCGCAGAAACAAGCTTCTGCAACTGCTGCGCCTGGTTCCCTACTGCGAGCGCAACTACAACTTGATCGAACTGGGGCCAAAGGGTACCGGAAAATCCCACATCTATTCCGAGTTTTCCCCCCACGGCATCTTGATCTCCGGCGGTGAGGTCACAGTCGCAAAATTGTTTGTCAATAACAGCACCGGCAAGATTGGTCTCGTCGGCTATTGGGACACAGTGGCGTTCGACGAATTTGCTGGGAAGAAGAAACGGGCGAATAAAGCCCTGGTGGACATCCTCAAGAACTACATGGCGAACAAAACGTTTTCGCGCGGGATCGAGACACTGGGGGCGGAAGCGTCAATGGCGTTTGTGGGCAACACCCAACACACACTGCCCTACATGCTCAGGCATAGTGATCTGTTCGATGATCTTCCTGAGCAATATCACGACTCCGCTTTTCTGGATCGCCTTCATTTCTACCTTCCCGGCTGGGAGGTGGACATCATCCGCGGCGAGATGTTTTCGGAGGGCTATGGCTTCGTCGTCGATTACCTGGCGGAGATCCTGCGAAATATGCGAAATCATGATCACTCGCAGCTATACACTGAGCACTTCGAATTGTTTGCCGATATTTCCACCCGAGACCGCACCTCAATCGAAAAGACATTTTCCGGGTTGATGAAGATCCTTTACCCACACAAAGAAGCAAGCCCAGATGAGATGGAGGAACTATTGCGTTTCGCCATCGAGGGCCGAAAGCGGGTGAAGGATCAACTCATGCGCATTGATGCGACCTACGCTGCGGTAAGCTTTGGTTATCGAGATACTGACGGCAACACATCCCAGGTGAAGACGCTGGAAGAGGAGACCTATCCCCGCTACTTCAGCGCTGTCAATGCCGAGGGTGTCGAACCCCAACCAGAATCGCTCGCCCCCACCGCCCTTGCCGTTGACAGCGAGGATAGCAGCCCGAAAGAGCAGCATCTTGTCTTCCAGGAAAACCAGCGCGGCGTGTCCTTCGACACACTCCTTGGTCCCTACCTAAAGGACGCTCGCAAAATCGTCGTCACTGACCCCTACATTCGCCAATTCTACCAGGCCCGCAACTTGATGGAACTGCTGGAGACCATCGCCAGACGGAAGACGGATGACGATGAAGTGTCAGTCCGTCTCATCACCACAGAAGACGATTTCAACGGCTTTGAGCAGAACCGCCGTTTCGAAGAGATGCAGGTTTCGGCGGCGGCCATCGGCATCCAATTCTCATGGGAATATGTTGATTCTGGCGCTATCCACGCCCGCCACATCGTCACCGACACCGACTGGAAAATCCTGCTCGATCGTGGCCTCGACATCTTTCAGCGCTACGAGATGAACGACGCCTTCGCCTTCTCAAATCGCTTGCAGCAGTACCGGGCTTGCAAGGGGTTTGATGTAACGTTTTTGCGGGTTTAGGAAATGCCATGACCAGAATGAAATCCGTTGATAAAAGAAAATCCAACAGTTTCTTGATACAACCTTCCCTCTATAGTCTCCCAGAAAAAATTTTGGATCCCCAGGCGAATTTACCAGCGGAAAGTCTGGCAAAAAGTCAAAATCATTATCTGAACATCATAGGATAGGGCCGGTTATCGTTTTGCCAGTTCAGAATCGTTGATCGATCTTTCCACACACTCACAATTTCCAACTCAAGTTGCAACCTGACGACGCCACCGCTACAATACGGATATGTCTACCGACACCTTATCCCCATCTCGGCCACAACTCGATCCTAATCGTATGCAGATCGCTCGCGACCATGCTCGCGAAAACAGACGGCTGATGCCACTGGAGTTGGCCATCAGTGTGATCTACTTTGTGGTCTGGGTAGCCTGGGTCCACATCCCCCTGATCAACTGGCTGGAGCGCACATTTGCCAGTACGGATTTACAGGTCTTGTGCTACGTCGGGCTGTTTGGTTTGGGAATGACTGTGATCAACCTGCCCATGGATGCCTATCACCACAGCCGCTCGGTTCACTACGGCCTGTCAGTGCAAACCTGGCGGGGCTGGGCGATTGACTTGTGCAAAGGGCTTCTGATCGGTGTCGTGCTGGGCTTGGTTGTCATCCTGGTGCTCTACCGGCTGCTGGCGGCCTATCCTGATACCTGGTGGTTGTGGATGGCGGGCTTTTACCTGCTCCTGACGGTCTTGCTAGCCCAATTGGCGCCGGTGCTGATCATGCCCCTCTTCCTCAAGTTCACGCCCTACGAGGATGAGGAACTGACACCACGGCTGCAGACTCTGGCCGAACAAGCCGGCACGCAAGTGCGCGGCGTCTTTCGCACCGATCTTTCCAGCAAGACCACGGCTGCAAACGCCTGGCTCAGCGGTCTGGGACGCACACGGCGTATTGTGTTAGGTGATACACTACTAGATCATTACAGCGCCGATGAGATCCTCTCCATCTTTGCCCACGAAATGGGACACCATGTCCATCGCCATCTCTGGCGTGGCATTCTCGTCTCTACCCTCGTCAGTCTGGTCGGGTTTTGGTTGGCCGGCCGGGTTGTAAGTTGGGCGGTTGAGGCTTATGGCTATGCCGGGCCTGCCGATCTACGTGCTTTTCCCTGGCTGATTTTGGTACTCGCTCTGTTCGGCATACTGACCTCCCCCCTGCTAAATGCATTCTCACGTTCGCAAGAACGCGCAGCCGACCGTTACGCCCTCGATCATGGCCCCGGCGCCGAACCCTTTGTCGATGCCATGACCCGATTGGCAAATCAAAATCTCGCCGACCCAGAACCACCACGCTGGCAAGTCCTCTACTCCTACAGCCATCCCCCCATCCTCGAACGCATCGCCACCGCACAGCACGCCGGTGAATAATCCGAGTCATACGTAAGCCCATCACCCTATTATCCTGGTCGTTTGGTCGTTTGGTCGCTTGGTCGTCTGGTCGCTTGGTCGTCTGGTCATCCCATCACCCTGGTCACCGCATTACGTTGTCACCCTGCCACCCCATCACCTTGTCATCCTGGTCACCCCATCACCTTGTTACCCTGGTCACCCCATCACCCTGTCACCTTACCAAAAACCATGTCTCCAATCATCGAATCCGTTCCTAATTTCTCCGAAGGTCGCCGCCCGGATGTGATCGCCGCCATTGTCGAAGCCTATGGCAGTGTTGAGGGTGCGCGCGTTATCGACCACTCTTCTGATGCGGATCACAACCGCAGCGTCGTCACCCTGCTGGGATCGCCCGAGGCGGCCAGCGAAGCCCTGTTTCGGGGCATTGCCCAAGCCGCTGAACTGATCGATCTCAACGAACACAGAGGTGAACATCCCCGCATTGGCGCTACCGATGTCGTACCCTTGGTGCCGATCCGGGATATCACCATGGCCGAGTGTGTGGAACTGGCACGGGCTTTGGCCCAGCGGGTCAGCGCCGAACTCGACATCCCTACCTACCTTTATTACAAGGCCGCAACTCGCGCCGAACGCGAGGTTTTGGCCACGATTCGCAAAGGCGAGTATGAAGGTTTGAAGCAGGATCTACTGGCAGGTGACCCCGACCGCCAGCCTGACTTCGGACCGGCGTTGTTGGGCCCGGCCGGGGCAACGGTGATCGGCGCCCGCCCCCCCTTGATCGCCTACAATATTTTCCTGAGCACAGAGGATGTTTCCATCGCCAAGGCCATCGCCAAAGCGGTACGGCACTCGTCGGGAGGGTTACGTCACGTGCAGGCGCTGGGTATGCTGGTGGAGGGCCGCGCTCAGGTATCGATGAACTTGCTCGATTACACTCGCACCCCCCTCCACCGTGTGACCGAGTTGGTGCGTCTCGAAGCCGCACGTTATGGTGTGGGCATAGCAAGCGCCGAACTCATCGGTCTCACCCCCGAACAGGCCCTGATGGACGCCGCTCAATGGTATTTGCAGCTGGACAATCTCACACCTAAGAGCATTTTGGACTGGTATTTGCAGTGAGTGTATACCGGAATGACGATGGGCGACAGACCACAGACGATACAAATTCGCTCTAGTTGAGTGACTGCCGTCTATCGTCTACCGTCTATCGTCTATCGTCAATTGGCCCGTATAAAGTACTGAATCCGTTATGAATTTGGGCTCTTTCGGAATTTGCGTGGCTCCTATTACAAAGATGTGTTTCGTCAGCACAAACATCACGTAACACGCAAAACGTAACACGAGATTTCCTAGGACCACGCCAAATCATGTTGAGCCTTAATTTGGTTTCGAACCCGGAACCCTGAACTATTTCTATGTATCTCATCGACGGCCACAATCTCATTGGCAGCGGCCAAGTACCAGGTATTCGTCTCGATCAGGAGGATGACGAATATCGCCTGGTACAATGGCTGCGCGCACGCCAGCCCAAACTCAGGCAATCCATCGTGGTCGTGTTCGATGGCGGTATTCCCGGCGGCACCTCTCAGGCCCTGTCGGGCGGTGGGGTGACGGCCGTTTTCGCAGCGCAAATGCGTGATCGGGCGGATCGGGTGATCTTTGAACGGGCGAAAGATGAATTGATTGGTAAAGATGTCGTGGTTGTGAGCAATGATGCGGTCTTGCGCGAGGCAGCCAAAGGGTTGGGAACAGAGACGCTGGTTGTTTCAGATTTTATGGCGCGGGTGAATAAACCGTCTAAACGTAGGCAGGCTGGTGGGCCCACGCGTCTGCAAGCAGAGGCAAAGCTGTCCAAGGCAGAGGTGGAGGAGTGGTTGGCGTTGTTTGAGGAGCGCGAGGATGGGGTGTAAGTGGTAAGGTTCCAGGGCGAGATTGGGGTTGATACTGACAAGGTGAAGGGGTAGCAAGGTGACATGGTGATCGACCTGAGGGCACAATGGGTCGATCACAGGGACATCATGAGGCTCGAAGCCTGTTTCTTAAGATTCGCATAAGGTAGCCATAAGCCAATTGCTATTGAGTATTCTGGCCAATCTGTTATGCTGAGTTCAAGTTAAACAAACAGATCACGCCCGACCGCAAACCTGACTCTCAGACCCATCACTCACCCGACCCTTCGTTCTCCAAGGAGTTGCCAATGGAACTATTCGTCAACCTGATAACGTACGCAGGTGTCGCCCTTCTCTTTGTCAGTATGGTGGCAACCCTGTCCATCAGTAAGAGGAACGGCCGCACACTTTCACTGGCTTCGATTTTGATGAAACCTTTTAGCGGATTGAACCCTCCAACTCCTGTTGCGGATGCCGAACCCCAGCAGAGCGAGGATGCCGACCCCATCATCTGATTTTCCTTGGTAAGATTCTACTCCACCGCTGACTCTAAGGGTCAGAAAGACGAACACTTGAGTGCGTTCAACCCCTCCTCCACCCTCTTCAACCCTCTTCAACTCCTCCACACTCTCCTCCTCCTCGTTACACTTCTTCTCTTTCTCTCCTCCTTTCAGCAAGGCCCCGCCAGTTGCGGGGCTTTGTTGGTTTTTGGGAGGTTAGTGCATAAAGTAAACAGCGCGCATAAGCAGGTCATCAGACTGCATATGCACGCTGTTAGTGATGTTGGGCGTATGGACTGTTGGTGGGGTGTGGATCTCAGTTCGTGCTGCTCTTTTTGGTTGGTGTAGGTGCGGGTGTGGGTGTGGGTGTTTTCTCCATTGGAGGTATCGGAAGTTGCCGATGATCCATAATCTCTACGTCCAGAGCAACAATGTCGACAGCTTCGTCTATATCGAAAACAATGACACAGGAACCAGTTTCGCCGGGATTCATTTCGTCACACTGCACTTCCATTTCCTCAAAAAGCCGTCCCGTTGCATCTACGCCCTTGATTGAGGATGACCACAATCGATCTTCCTCATCGCCAACGTTAGTTGTAGTAAATTTGATGACAACGATCTTGTTGCCCTCGACGCTGGGTTCAAATTCCTCTTCCTCATCGGAATAAGGACTGGGCAGCACGACCTCGATCTCATCTGTGGTCTCTTCTATATCGGTGATCTGAAATGCCATGCCTCCCACTCTTGATAGGCTATCGACGGTAACCAGGCTGCTGGTAAGGGGTAGTGTCGCATCGATGTCTACCGTAATCGGTACTTGTAGAAGGTATTCTTTTCCTTCTAATTGGATGGATACATTAGCGACACTTGTAATCGTATCCTTGACACCGACCTGGGCGCCTTTGTTCGTGAAGACGAGTTCGATAATGTCATCGACGTCGCCCTGAGCAACGGCTACCAGCGGTATCAGCAAAAGTAGTGTAAGTCCGACCAAGATCATCCATCTACGCATGATTATCCTCCGAAAGTGAGTTTGGGTGTTATAGTTTTGTGGTGTCCCAAGTATATTATACGACAACATTGCTGATGGCTCAACGCCTATTCGAAAAGCCTGCTTGTTCTGACCGGCCGCTGCGCCTGAAACCTCTGGCTTGGTGGCAAGCAACGGTTGGTTGGTTGATTTACTTGCGAATCGAGCTGAGGATGCACTTTAGAAAAGCGTGCTTAGATTTGACAAGAACCCCGCCCTTCAATAAAATGACAGGTGCTTGTATCTCGCGAGCGTTCCATTCCACACTAGCTCAATTGGCAGAGCATGCGGCTGTTAACCGCAGGGTTCTACGTTCGGCCAAGAGCCAGGAAAGACGCCCAAAGTACGAGGTTTTGTGATCAGGGTGATCAGGGTTCGAATCCCCACTGTGGAAATAAGCAGATTTGGAGGTGAACACTCCAAATCTGTTGACGTTCTTTACTTCTCTATAGAGTTGTTAAAGTTTGATTTGCTAGATAGGTACGAGTGTGGTGCTCCGCCTATCAGGAGAAAGTCGTCAGTCACTACTCAGTAATTACTCGGCGGCGGTCTTGCAGGGGAAAGTCGTCAGCAATAAGCTCGGTGGCTTTTTCTTTTGCAAGCAAGCCGTCGAGAGTGTGGGGTAAACGTCTTTGGCGTTCCCATTGGGGACTTCAATGATGAGATCGTGGACACTTATATCTAACCCAAGCGATCTGAACCCTTCCGCAATTTGCGCAAGGATATCTGTGTCTGCGCTCTTACGGCGCAGGATTTTGTAGATGGTATTTCGATGAATACCCGACGCAGTAGCAATATCAGTCCAATGATACTGTTCCCTGTGGACCTTCTCAAGTTCTGCTTTCTGTGAAATCAAGTCAACGTACACTGACATATTCTTCTTCCGCCTTTCGGCAGGCTTACAATCACAATTTATCATTTACACACGTTCGTGTAAATCCCCAATGTGAACGTGTGCAGCACTTTTAAGAAAACAGATCGAATCACTTCACTGTATTGCGCATGCCCGTGTTCAGTGTTACCGGAATACCACAATTTATTTGTACTCCCACATCCAAAATGCTACAATGATTGACGGCTCTCGCCATTGTTTTCGGTCCGCCCACCTCATTTAGTCAACGGTTACGATAAAGGGAGTACAGCAATGGAATCAGTCAGTTCGGCAATCGGTACGTTGGCAGCACTTTTGTTGATTCTGAGTATAGTGTGGTTTGTTGTTCTGGGTTTTCGCAGAGGCTTTTTGTGGGGACTATTCACAATATTTCTTTTTCCGATTGCCGCAATAATCATAGTTCTCAATAACATCTCCGAGGCGGCTAAGCCACTCATTATTTTTGGGGCGAGCACTGTGCTTGTTGCCATCTCGACTTCAGATGAGATGACAGTATTGTTCTTATCGGGCTTTGTTATCTTAGGAGCTATCATCCTATATACGCGTGTTGACGGTGGTCTGTCCCTGTCAATCACGCTACCTTCCAGAAGAAAAGTCATCGTTGATGCAGAAGGGGTGGTATTCGACAGCAAACGATTCAATGAAACGGTCCAGCGGGAGCATGCAGTTATCAGTCAGTTCAAGGGAAAGCCAAAGGCTAACAGAATTGCTAAACTGCTGAAAGACCCAGAATTAGCTCAAGATATCAATCGGTTTGTGGATCAGAAATTCTGGGAATTATCTCAAGGCGCATTACTTGGTCCCAAGGTATGGAAGCAGCAAGATGTCGAACTATTCTTGCTGTTGGCAAAAGACAAGCACGGTATGGAGTATGTCGATACCGTTGCCTCACTGATCTACACTTGTGATGAGAAGGGATATGCAAAATTCACCGATTTCTTTGCAGAATCATCATTTGGTAGGACTGCACTTCAACTGGGAGTAGGACACCATCGTTGAATGAGGCGTAAAGCCTCTAGCGATGGCCTCCCTCGTTGCTTGTGGGGCCGCCACTGTGGCGGAGGAACTTTGAAGGAAAGCAATTCATGAACGGACCA
>JAAENG010000451.1 GCA_024224665.1 Chloroflexota bacterium
ACCGGTAAACCGGTAGACCTGTAGACCGGTAAACCGGTAAACCGGTAGACCTGTAGACCGGTAGACCTGTAGACCGGTAAACCGGTAGACCTGTAGACCGGTAAACCGGTAGACCTGTAGACCGGTAAACCGGTAAACCGGTAGACCTGTAGACCGGTAGACCTGTAGACCGGTAGGCCTGGGCGCTAACACCCCGGTTTTTCGGTTTTTGTGTCTACTGGTTTACAGAAACCTCGGAATCGGGATTCACGACAGGCGTGATCGATTCCAAGTCATCAGTTAAATCTGATCCACTACCGCTAACCAGTCCATTCTACCGCTAGAGCTATGATCTCGTGTATTATCTGAGGTCGACGGACTTTGCCACGCAACACGCAGCCTTGTCCTGAGCGAAGCCGAAGGGACGCAACACGCAACAAGTCTAAATCACCCCCAAACCCATACCCCACCGATAAGAGACCCCCCCATGCCAAACGAAACCATGATCATGACCCTGGCGAAAGTGCTCATCGCCGCAGCCTGGGCAGATGGCGAACTGACACTGGACGAGATCAACGCCATGAAAGACCTGCTCTTCCGCATCCCCGAACTGAATGCCCGAGAGTGGGCGTCGATTGAAATCTACATGACCTCGCCGGTAGATGGCGCCGAACGCCAGCGCTTGGTCTATAACCTGGCCGAAGCCATCTCCAGCGCCGAAGGAAAACAGCTTGCGCTCGATACCCTCGATGATATGATCTTGGCTGACGGCATCGTCACCGATGATGAACAGCGGGCGATTGATGCGATCAAACGCGAGATCGAAGGCGTTGATGTCGGCACATTCAGCAGCTTCTCTCAGTTTTTCAGGGGAAGGGCATCCCGCCGCCAGCAGTCCGCCGCGCGAGCCCCTAACCGAGAGATCTATCTCGAAGATTACATGAGAAACCGTATCTATTACGATGTACGCCGCCGCCTGGACCTGGGCGAAGCCGAACTCGATGTATCCGATGATGAACTACGTAGATTGAGCCTTGCCGGTGGCATGATGGCGCAAGTCGCTCGCGTGAATCCTCAAGTTACAGATTCGGAGTTGCAAGTCATGGCGGATTCGCTTCAAATGCACTGGCAACTTTCACATGATCAGGCTGCCTTTGTGGCAGGTGTTGCTATTACCGATACGGCCCAGGATATAGATTCCTTCCGCCTCGCCCGTGAATTCTCGGAGGCCTATAGTTACGAAGAATCGGCGAAATTCTTAAATGTGCTTTTCACCATAGCCGGCGCTGATGGGCATGCCACGGTCGAGGAGGTGGAGGAGATCCACAGATTAGCGGGAACACTCAAGCTCTCTCAGAAAACGTTTATTACTGCAAAAAAACAATATTTAGAGGTGTCTTCTCAATAAGTAGAGGCGCACCATTGCGCTCGCCCGTCGGGCAGGTGCAAGACCGTGCCCCTACCCCGAATTATTGAGATGATACACATGGATCAGTCGAATGAGTAAGGCAAACGCGAACCAACAGCCTGGCAGCACAACGCTGGATATTATCTCCGCCTACTGGTCTGCCTTGGAAGCAGGGAATGGCGCCGGAATGAGTGATCTCCATGGCGAAGACTACGTCCTGGACCTTGTGCATCGTGACGCATTTGCCAGCAAGCCGATCAGCGATGAACGAACCTCTACCTTCTGGCCATCCTGGTTTGAGAGCTTTTCTGACATGGATTACCAGGTAGTGAGAACGATTGCAGCCGAATCCATGGCAATTACACAGTGGATCTTCCGAGGCGCCCATACCGGCCCGCTCACGCCACCTGTATTCGAGAGAAGCATGGCCGCCACGGGACGCACTATCCAATTTCGAGGAGCTTCATTTTATGATATCCAACATGGCTTGATTCAACGTGAAACGATTTATCTCGATCTCGGCACCGTGCTGGTAGAACTGGGCGTGATGCTGTGAACGCCGATGAGCGGCGCAATCTCGGCGATATCGTGATTGCGTATCATGTTCGAAACTATGGGCTTAGCCCCAAGCAGTATCGCAATATCATTTTACTGCTGGCGGCTTGTGTAGCATTGATGATGACAGGATTTGGCATCATCCTGCCGGTATTCGCCAGACGCCTGGGTGAATTTGGAGCCGGGGTTCAGGAGCTGGGATTGATGACCCTGTCCTTCGCACTGGCGCAATTCATCGCCGCTCCCATCATGGGCTCGATGGCCGACCGTTATGGCCGCCGTCCCCTTATCATACTGGCCCTAACTTCCTTTACCCTGGCCAACATCGCATTCCTCCTGGCCGATTCCATCGGAGCCTTTGTCGCCATCCGAGCGGTCGAAGGTGCACTGGGCGCCGGACTCTTTCCCGCTGCCATGGGTGTGGTCGCCGATGTCGTACCTGACAGAGAACGCGCCCGCTGGGTGGGCATTGTCATGGGCGGGTATGCCGCCGGTTTCCTCCTGGGGCCGGTAGTGGGTGGGGTGCTCTACGACTCGTGGGGATTCGCCGCTCCCTTTCTCATCTCGGCCGTGATGGCCGCCCTCGGTCTGCTGGCAGCGATTCTATTCGTACCGGAAACACGTACAGCTGTAATACGTCGCAGAGAAAAGCTGGAGCGGCGACGCCAGAGTGACCGCACCCCAGAGCAGGAAACATTTCTGGGCTCCTTACCACGACCGATCTACATCCTCTCCGTTCTCTTATTCATCGACTTCATACTTATCTTCGCATTCGCCTTTGTCGAACCGGAGATGGTATTCTATCTTTACGACGATCTAGGTTGGACGACGGTGATGTTCGGTGTGGTGATCGCTGCCTATGGTCTGCTGACTGTCCTTGGGCAAGGACTGCTGGGTCAGCTTAGCGACCGCTTTGGCCGCAAACCGATCATCGTCGTGGGCTTGCTGCTAACGACTGCATTTTACGGTGGGTTGACATTTGTCACCTCATTCCCTGTTATGCTGCTGCTGGCGGCTATCGCCGGTTTGGGTGAAGCGTTGATCATGCCTGCATTGAGCGCGTTTTACATGGATATCACAAAAGGGCAGCATCGCTCCAGGGTGATGGGCCTCAAAGAATCGGCAGCTGCACTCGGCGGCGTAGTGGGGCCACTGCTGGTGTTTGCAATTGCCGATTTGACCGTCGCTCGACAAGTGTTTTTATTATCATTTGTTCTCATCTTGCTGACATTGGCCCTGGTTGTCGTTTTCCTAAAAGAACCGCAAAAAAGTACCAGGGCTGTCGATGATGAAGCGCGTGAGCAGGCAATACAGAGGGCCTTGCTCGCCCAGGCTACTTTCCACGGCATCGTGACCACAGCACAACTCCAACGAGACCGGCGACTAGCCGCCTAAGATGCCTTATAAAGCAATAATGTGACTTTGTGGCCGTACTATCTCAGCGCTCGCTGCACATCGAGGTAGATAGGCTTCGGCTCAAAATCGGGTGTGACAAAGGTATAGTAATCACGGACATTGCGCTCGGGCCAGGGATAGCGGAAAGCCCACATCGCCAATGCTTCGAGCCAGGGCCATGTTTGCGCCAGATCGTAGGCATCGATGGTGTAGCGGATACGTTGAGCTGGGCGCACGGCTCGTGTCCAACGGGGATGATCGTTCCACCCCGCCTCAGTGATATAGATAGATTTGTCGCCATCACCGTTCTTCTCCATGATCTCTCGCAACAATTCCACCCTGCGAAAATTGATGACATCTGGATCAGGAGGATCGCCAGGAGGAAAGGTCAGGCCATAACTGTGTGCAGCCAAAGCATCGAAATACGAGGCTGCGCCGGCATCATACATCGCTTGCAGAAACGCCAAATCACTCATACCCAGTTCGCCTGTTGGATCGCCGACAGTCGGAGCCAATGCCCCGGCCAGGATCGTGATGTCTGGATTAACAGCCCGTATGGCTTCTGATGTCTGGCGCAGGAGTTCTGTGTATGCGATAGTATCCGGCGGCCGGTAGCCCCATTCCAGACTGAGATTGGGCTCGTTCCAGATGATGATGTAGTCGATACGATTTTGGAAGTGCTCGGCAAAGGCGGCGGCATAAGCGGCGAATTCGGGATACTGTTCCGGGTCGAGATAGGTACTGATGGTGTCTTCAGGTCTGGCCCAATCGGGGACAAGCCCCAAACGGGCGATGATGGTCAAACCCTGGCGGTTGGCATGATCGACCACGATATCAGCGTGGCTGAAATCATACTGCCCCTGCCGAATCTCGCTAAATGCCCAGGGAAAGTACTCCACGATCCAGGGGGATCCCATTTCCCGCACCATCTCAAGCGTTCGCTTTATCTTTTCAGCTTCGACCTCGTTCTCGAGTCGAGTATGAACGCCCATCTTTGGGTTACTTGTCTCGACCCTCTGCTGTGGCCTTAACGGTGTCTGATCCTGTTGGTTTGATACCCACCACCACACAGCGGTCGCCAGCAGCAAAACCACCAGAATAATCCCAATGTAAGGGAGAAACATGCGTAAAGGCCGTGACATGATAGCAATGATTATACGCTGGTCTTCTGAAATTCTGGTAAAAGTGCATGCATGTGGCAATATTACACAGTCCACCAAGCTTATAGCCGGTCACTAACAACTATGACGCGCTGCACAATTATTATGACGCACCGCACATGATCTAACGCATATTCGAATTACTTATTAATGCTTAGAATAGGGTCACACCGGTTATAATGACTACACCGCAAGAAATAGAGGCGTTGTTGCGCCAATGATGATATCGATCATGCGGCGCTTTTAGCTTGGCAGCGTATCACACCACCCACACTTTTTGCTATGATTCAGGAGACGACGGAATGGCCGGACTCGATGCAGACACCCTGCATATGGTATTGGATACCTTCAGGCGCTATGCCGGTGATAAACTAACTGACAACTACCTACTGGAACTCGACCATAAAGATGAGTTTCCGCGCGAGGTGCTGGAGGAACTATACGATCCGATGCAGTTCGGCCTGCACCTACTTTTCATCCCCGAAGAATACGACGGTCTCGGCGGTGGCGCCTACGATATCTATCGCGTCTCCGAAATCATGGCAGCCATCGATCTCGGCATCGCTACAGGTGTTCTGGCGACTTTCCTGGGCACGGATCCGATCACAGTGGGTGGCACGGAGGAGCAGAAGCTGCTGTGGATGGGCCGTATCGCCGAGGAGGGCATGCTGGTTGCGTATGGCGCTACCGAACCCCAGGCAGGCAGTGATCTGGCGGCGATGAAGAGCAAGGCCGAAGCGGTGGTAGAAAACGACAAAGTGGTGGGTTACAAGATATCCGGTCGTAAACAGTGGATCAGCAATGGTGGTGTGGCGGATCTCTATACGATCTTAGCATTGGCGCCAGGCGGACCCTCATGGTTTATCGTCGAACATGAGACCGAGGGGTTTACGCAAGGTAAACCGGAGGACAAACATGGTATTCGCGCCAGCAATACGGCAGCACTCTTTTTGGAAGATGTGTACGTCGACGCAGACCGATTGGTGGGTGGCGTCGAAGGTCAAGGCTTGGTGCAGGCACAGGCGGTCTTTGGTTACACCAGATTGATGGTGGCTGCCTTTGGTCTGGGGGCGGGCTGGGCTGCCTTGAAGCGGGCAATCCCTTACTCACAACTGCGCTTTCAGGCTGGCGCCCCCCTCAGCCAGAAACAGGGTTACACCCACAAACTCATTGTCCCCAACGCCTGCCGGTTAGAGGCTGCGCGCGCGTATATCGAGTGGACAGCCGAGCGCATCGACAGCGGCGAAGAGGACTTGCAAACCGAAGGGGCCGTAGCCAAATATATGGCCACCGAAGCCGGGAATAAAACAGCTGAAGATTGCATTCAGGCGCTAGGAGGCTATGGCTACACAAAAGAATATATGGTCGAGAAGATCAAACGCGATGTGAAGATCACAACTATTTACGAGGGCACTTCCGAGATCATGGAATGGACTATCGCCCGGGAGCGCTGGCAGCAACACCTGAAATCACGTGGCGCATATTATCAAGATTGGGCGGATCGTCTCGAAAGTAGCGCATCCTCAAATTCGAAGAGCGGCGCCAGCACTGCCGCCATGGCCTTGCGGGCGCTGGCCGTCATCCTAGAACGCTGCCGTCAGGATCGGCTTACCCGCAACCAACATATGTTGTTCCGTCTGGGCGAGTTGGTAGCATTTGCCGAGACCGCTGCCATCTTCAGCGAGCGGGCCCTTGCTAAACCCACCACGGCCATCGACCTCGGCCAGGATACTCAACAGGCCATGGCCCGAATCCACGCCAGAGATGCTGCCCTGAAGGTCGCAGCGGATGGTTTACGTTGGAGTATTGGCGCCGGTCAGACCGATCCCGACCTTGCCGGATCGCTCAATCTTCCTGGAATCTACAATGCCCAAACAGGTCTTTTCGAAGATATGAACTTCGTCGCTCAAAAGCTGAACGAGGCATTTCCTGCCCAATAGTGACACACCCGATACAGCACGACCCGCGCAAACCCTAGCGAACGATGCAATGTTGAACTGTGACCTCGTTCTTCAAGCTGCATCTGATCAGGAGGCAACCACATGACTGTTGAAAGAGCAATCGCCATCGTAGGTATCGGGGCCATCCTCCCCGATGCACCAACGGCCCCAGACTACTGGCAAAATATAAAAAATAAGCGTTATAGTATTAGCGAAACACCGGCCGATCGCTGGAGTACTTCATACTATTATGACCCCGATCCAACTGTCCCAGGTAAAACTTACAGCAAACTTGGAGGCTGGATCAAGGGTTTCGAATTCGACTGGAAGCGTTTTCTCATTCCCCCGAAAGTTGCCGCAGCGATGGACGAGAGCCAAAAGTGGGCGGTGACGATAGCAGCTGAAGCCCTGGATGATTACGGTTTCCCTAACCGCCCCCTGAATACTGAAAACACAGGCGTCATTCTCGGTGCAGCGATGGGTGGTGAGATGCACTACTACACGCATAATCGCCTCTCTTTCCCCGAATACGTACATTCGCTCGAACAGACCGATAGCTTCAAACAGCTCCCCTCCGCAGTACGACAGAGCATCCTGGCGCAATGGCAGGCACAGTGGGAGCAACGCTATCCACCGATCACAGAAGACTCGATGCCGGGCGAGTTGGTCAACATCGTCTCGGGCCGCGTGGCCAATGTCCTCAATTTGCGAGGCCCCAATTTCATTACAGATGCTGCCTGTGCCTCTAGTTTTGCCGCCATCAATTCAGCCATGGAGATGCTGACAGAGCATCATGTCGATACCGTATTAGCTGGTGGTGTAGATCGCAATATGGGTGCAGGTATCTTTGTCAAGTTTTGCAAGATCGGCGCCCTCAGTGCAACAGGCAGTCGCCCTTTCGGCGCTGGCGCCGATGGATTTGTGATGGGAGAGGGATCGGCTTCTTTCTTGCTCAAGCGCTTGAGTGATGCCGAACGAGATGGCGACGCCATATACGCCGTCATCCGTGGCGTGGGCGCCAGCAGTGACGGCAAGGGCAAAGGCATCACCGCCCCAAATCCCGCCGGCCAGGTTTTAGCCATAGAACGAGCCTGGAGGAATGCAGGCTTGGATCCGGCAAGCTGCACAATGGTCGAAGCACACGGGACCAGTACCAAGGTCGGAGATGTGGTAGAACTCGAGAGTTTGAGCAAAGTGTTTGCCGGCGCCCGCAGGCAGAGCATTGCCCTCGGATCCGCAAAAAGCAATATCGGCCATCTCAAAGCCGGGGCAGGGGCCGCAGGGCTGCTCAAGACCATCATGTCGATCCATGAAAAAGTGCTTCCCCCCACCCTTAATGCCGAACGCCCCAATCCTAATGCCGATTTCGCTAACTCACCCTTTTTCATTAATCACGACCTTCGTAGCTGGGACCCACCTAATGGTGATCCACGGCGCTGTGGCGTTAGCGCTTACGGTTTTGGCGGCACCAATTTCCATCTTGTAGTAGAAGAGCATATACCGGGTAGGTTGACCGATGCCAAGGTTTATGCAAGTGTGGAGGTGGTGGAGTCGGAGACCGGAGATCGGAGGTCGGAGATCCCAAGTCAGTCTATGTCGAATAGATCTAGCGTTACGTTTGTGCCTGATCGGCGGCCAGTTAGGGGAATCCTGGCGTTAGGGGCTCAGTCACCGGCAGACTTGAAGGATAGGTTGGATCGCGTGTTTCAGCGGGTTCAGGGTGGGTGGACGCCCGCATTCGAGCTACCCCCTCAAGATATGCTTAAAGCGCCCGAACGCCTGGCCATCGATTTCGGTGACAGGGAAGAACTGATCGCTCGCATCCACAAGGCACGAAAGGGAATGGGGTTCGACAATCCCAATACCTGGAAAGCATTCAATGTACAAGGTATCTTCCGGGGCAGTGGCCACCCAAAGGGCAAGATCGCCTTCTTGTTCCCCGGGCAAGGCAGCCAGTATGTAAATATGGGTCGAGAACTCTGGGATCTGGAACCCATCGTGGCAGAGACATTCGCCCGTGCCGACGAGGTCATGCTACCGATCCTCGGCAAACCATTGACGAGCTATATCTTTATCGATGGCGACGACCAGGCCGCCGTGGCGCAGGCTAATTTTGACCTGATGCAGACGGCGATCTGTCAACCGGCAATGCTGACAATGGACACTGCCATGTACCGGCTTTTGGCTGAGTATGGATTCAAGCCCGACATGGCCATGGGCCATTCACTTGGCGAGTACGCTGCCTTGATCGCTGCCGATATCATGCCCTTCGCTCAGGCCCTCGAAGCTACTGCAGCCCGGGGACGGGAGATGACGGCCATCAACAATCTGGAAGATAACGGTTGGATGGCTGCGGTAATCGGACCCCTGGATGATATCCTGACCACATTAGAAGACATCGATGGTTATGTCGTCCCGGCCAACATCAATAGCACCAACCAGGTGGTTATCGGTGGAGCCAGTGAAGCGGTAGAAATGGCTATCGACGTGTTCATTGCTCAAGGGATGCAGGCAATGCGAATCCCCGTGAGCCATGCCTTCCACACCAGCATCGTTGCACCAGCTTCCAAGCCTCTGCGCGAAGTACTCGACCGCTTGGATGTCCGGGAACCCAAGTTGCCGCTTGTGGCAAATGTCACTGGGGAGCTATACCCAACCACGGTCACAGGTATCAAAGATATTCTGGAACAACAGGTCGCAACCCCGGTACAATGGGTCAAAGGTCTGAAGACACTATACGCCAATGGCTGCTCCACATTTGTGGAGGTCGGTCCCAAACGAGCGTTAAGAAGTTTTGTCGAAGATGTTTTAGGGGGTAATGGGGACGTAACAACACTCTTTACCAACCATCCCAAATGGGGTGAATTGCCAACTTTTAATCAGGCCATTTGCGGATTATATGCCGCCGGATACGGCGTGAGGGCAGAGGTCGGAGATCGGAGGTCGGAAGTCGGAAGTCAGAAATCGGAGGTCGGAGATCGACTATCGGATATAACCTCACCTGAACAAACGATAATCGACACGCAACACGCAACGCGCAACACGATCCACGCAACACGATCCACGCAACACGCAACACGCAACACGATCCCTAGCGATGACCTCGCCCAAACCCTCCTTCAAGCCATGACCCATCTCCAATCTGCAGACAGCCCTCAACCTTACGACCGAAATACCCCTCCTAAAGGTTCCATCGTGATCTCCGGTACGGGACTGGGTTTGCCTGGAGCAGAGAAAGCGGTGATGGATCCGGACAATGCCATGCGCATTTTGCGCGGCGAGCAGTTTATCGACCTGATCCCGGAACGATTCCGCCGAGAGATGCTGGCCAAACGGATTACGCGCGTGGTCAAAGAGGCTGATGGCAATGGCAAGTTTGTGACGCTCACCGATCAGGACGAGGTGATCAAGTTGGCCGGGCGACCGGGTTCGTTCGATCTCACCGAAGAGTACGGTGTGCCCGCCAAACTGGTCGAAGCGTTGGATACAACCACACAGCTCGCCATGGCCGCCGGCCTTGATGCCCTACGTGAAGCCGGTATTCCCCTCGTACAAACCTATCGCCGCACACGTAAGGGAACCCATCTCCCCGAAAAGTGGATGCTACCCGAAGCGCTTCGGGATGAAACCGGCGTGATCTTCGCCAGCGCCTTCCCCGGTTTCGACAGCTTTGCAGACGAACTTTCACGTTACTTCACCTGGCAGACTCGCATCACTCGCTTAGAGGCACTCGAAGACCTGCGACGCTACACTCGTGATGATGCAACCCTACGGGAGATTCAGCGACGTATTTCCGAGATCAGAGATATCGTGGAGCGCGAGCCTTACAATTTCGACCGTCGCTTCCTCTTGCGTATCCTTGTCATGGGTCACAGTCAGTTTGCAGAATACATCGGCGCCAGAGGCCCGAACACACTTGTCAATGCAGCCTGTGCTGCTACGGCCCAAGCCATCGCTCTCGCCGAAGACTGGATCCGAAGTGGGCGATGTCGCCGTGTTATCGTACTCGGCGCTGACAATGTCACCGACGATCGCCTGCTGGAATGGATCGGAGCGGGATTCCTGTCGGTGGGTGCTGCTGCCACCGATAACAGGGTGGATGAGGCCGCCCTCCCCTTCGACAAGCGGCGACATGGTACGATCTTGGGTATGGGCGCTTGTGCACTTGTCGTAGAAACTGAAGATGCCGTGCAAGAGAGGGGTATGCGTGGAATTGTCGAGGTTTTAAGCACCGAAACCAGCAATAGCGCCTACCACGCCACGCGCCTGGATGTCGAGCATATCCAACTGGTAATGGATAACCTGGTGACCGCAGCCGAACGTCGCTTTGGTCTCAACCGCTATGCTATGGCCCAGGCAATGGCCTTCATCTCACACGAAACCTTTACACCGGCTCGGGGTGGCAGCGCCTCGGCTGAAGTGCTGGCATTACGCAAGACATTTGATAGTGCCGCCAGGGAGATCGTTATTGCCAACACCAAGGGATTTACCGGCCATCCTATGGGTGTAGGCATCGAAGATGTTATCGGCGTCAAAATGCTGGAACATGGCATTGTGCCACCGGTACCCAATTTCAAAGAGGTCGATCCTGACCTTGGTGTGCTCAATCTGAGCCGGGGCGGACGCTATCCTATACAGTACGCCATGCACCTGGCCGCGGGCTTTGGCTCGCAGATCGCACTCACACTTACCCGCCGCATTCCCGGCAGTTTAGCTCGGATGGACAATGGTGGCCTCTACCGGCGCTGGCTTTCAGATATCAGTGGCTATGACCTGGCTGAAACGGAAGTCATCAAACGTGTGCTACGTGTGAAGGCGCTTGGCGTACCACCCCGCTCGCCTATGCCCAGTACCTGGCGTTATGGCACCGGGCCCATGCTTCGAGCAGCCGCGCCCGGTGATGGTTACATGGATACTCGCCCGGCGCCCATGGCGGCTGTGGCTGAGATGTGGGAGGCGGAGCAGAGGTTGGGAGGGCAGAGGGCAGAGGTCGGAGGTCGGAATTCAGAGGTCGGAGGTCGGAGGTCGGAGTTTGAGTCTGAGTCTGATTTGGGCATTGAGGATGACAAGACCAGTGCTGATCCGGACAGAAAGCGGGCCATGCTTGGGAGCGTGTCACAAGGTGAGGAATCATCGCCTGGTGTTGTGGTCGAGAGCGAAGACGAGGCTACCAGGTTCGAAGCGGAGGTCGGAGAGCAGAGATCGGAGGTCGGAGGTCGGAGGTCGGAAGTCGGAGATCAAGAGCCAGACTTGAGATCTGCCGAGGATATGGAGGTCTTGGCAGGGGATGTTGTCGCCGATGCCGTTTTGGGCATTGTGGCCGACAAGACCGGGTATCCGCAGGATATGCTGGATCTCGACCTGGACCTTGAGGCCGATCTGGGCATCGATACCGTCAAGCAGGCGGAGACCTTTGCCGCCGTTCGCCAGGAGTTCGACATCCCCGTGCAAGAAGACCTGAGCCTGCGAGATTATCCCACCTTGGAGCGTGTGATCGGGTTTGTGCATGACATGCGGCCTGATTTGGCGGAGGTCGGAGGTCGGAGGTCGGAAGTCGGAGATCAAGAGCCAGACTTGAGATCTGCCGAGGATGTGGAGGTCTTGGCAGGGGATGTGGTTGCCGATGCCGTTTTGGGCATTGTGGCCGACAAGACCGGGTATCCGCAGGATATGCTGGATCTCGACCTGGACCTTGAG
>JAAENG010000452.1 GCA_024224665.1 Chloroflexota bacterium
CGAACTCTTGGCGAATCTCTTGTACAATCTCTTCTGAGTTGGATGACATAGCTTCTCTCCTGGTTTGTTTGTAGGTCGGTTGTTTTGACACCTTCAGTTTACCAGATATGCTGTGTCTCCAACTCATTTAGGACACACCCGAACGAATTCGCCAACAGCGGGGTGAAGTACGGTTATGCGTCAGGGTCATATCCGCTCACGGCATACGATCCATTGTATGAAAAAGGTCACAGGGTCGTGTTGTTCAGTCTTGTTCCCAACGCCACCTACTATTTCGCTGTAGATAGTGTGGATCGAAGTGGAAATATCGCAAGCAGTGGCGAATACAGCTTCACTACGCAGCCGCAGGGGCAAGGTGAGGCAACAGTCACGCCAACATCCACCCTTCCCCTACCGCCAACAGATACACCCACCATCACACCGACACCAACAGTGACACCCCCCGCTACCGATACACCCCCGCCGACTCCTACGGCCACCTCTGAGCCTATCATCTGTCCCACCACCACAACCCCCGTTGACGTCGTGCTGGTCATCGATCGCTCCGGCAGCATGCAGGGTCAACCCTTGATCGATGAGAAGGCGGCAGCCCAAAACTTCGTCGATCTAATGGAATTAGAGCAGGACCAGGTAGGATTGGTGTCCTTTTCTGACAACGCAACGCTGAACCAGCCACTCACCGCAGACGGCAACGCCGTGAAAAACGCCATCACTGCCATCGGCAGCGGCGGCTACACCAATATGACGGCTGCGCTCACCATGACTCATGCAGAACTGACGAGCGAACGTCATCATCCTGCCGCGCGCCCCGTGATGTTGTTCATGTCCGATGGCCTTCCCGCAGGCGGCGATACAGTCGCATCGGCTCGGACAGCGGCACAGGTGGCCAAAGATGCAGGCACTCGTATCTTCACCATCGGTTTGGGCAGCGTTGACGCCAACCTGATGCGACAACTGGCCTCTGAACCAGGCGATTATTACTTCGCCCCAGCCTCTACTGACCTCGACGCAATCTACCGTACCATTGCTGAAGTCGTCCTCTGCGGTGAGCCCACTATCAAGATCAAACCGGCCGATTTGCGTGTCGCCCTCGGTGGCGGTGCATTTGCTGTGGACATCGTTGCTGAAGATGTAGCTCACCTGGCGGCATACGAACTCGAAATCCACTACGATCCTTCTGTCGTACAATTAGACGGTGTGGAACAAGGTCCGTTCCTCGGCAGCACCGGGCGAAGTATAGCTGCCGTCGAACCTATCGTAAATCCGACGGAAGGGTGGGTGAAGTTTGGTGCGTTTACCTTCGGAACACAACCAGGGGTGAATGGCACAGGCGTCTTAGCTACCATTACGTTGAATCCTCAAGGCAGTGGTGCAACCGCTCTGTCCCTCCAGAACGTGCAGGTTGCGGATGAGAACTCAAATCCATTGACCCTCGCCACTGCTGATGGTCAAGTGGAGATCATCGGTTGTTTTGGCGATTTCGATAGCGACAACGACGTCGACATCTTCGACTTACAGCTTGTAGCCAGCCATTGGAACTGTCGTACTGGCGATGCCTGTTATGAAGCTCGTTTCGACACAGAACCAGATGGCGACATTGATGCGTTCGACTTGCAACGGTTTGCTACAGCCTGGGGTACGACCTGCACTCCAACACAGGTACTGCGTCAGAGCAACCTGCTCGCTTACTCCACCGACGTCAGCCTGAGCCTGCATCCGGCTAACAGTCAACTCCTCCCCAACGATACAACCACACTTACTCTTCGTATCCAGGACGCCGTCGACGTAGGTGCCTTCCAGACCGATCTCGTCTTCGATCCCGGGATCGTGCAGGTGGAAAATATCACGCTTACTGACATCCTCGGGGACACCGGTCGCATAGTCTCTCCTTTGGGTCCTACCATCGACAACGGTATCGGCCGAGCCACCTTCGGCGCTTTCACTCTCGGTGATCAAGCAGGCTTTTCAGGAACAGGTGGTCTAGCGGTCATCACGTTGCGAGCGCATGGTCTGGGCGAAACCAACTTCAGCCTCCAACAAACAGGTGTTGGTGACACTCAGGGCGAAGCCTTGCCTCTTGGCGCATTGAACGCCAGCCATATTCAGGTTACCGATCATCTCCAACACTACCTACCGATGTTAATACGTTAACGATCTTCTCACTTAGGAACTGATGTTGTAACCGAATTTAGGCATCCACGAAGCAATCCCCAAGGTATATGTGCAAATGAACGTTGGGGATTGCTTCGGCACACGACCTGCTGTAAACGACCTGCGTCCTCCCTGGCGATGACAGAATCAGGAGGTAATTTTAGACGGTCAGTTACCGCCATCAGATGGAAAGCCAAATAGCAAACTTCAGCGGTTCTTGATATACTGGACCAGCCACTAACTACCTGTCCCTGCTCGGTTAGATCCTAGAGGAAACGATGAGTGTTCAGACTATTTATCAACATATCGTTTGTACGCCTGGAATATCAGGCGGTAAACCCCGTATTGAAGGTCATCGAATTACGGTCCAGAATATCGCGATCTGGCATGAACGCATGGGGTATAGTGTCGATGAAATCGCAACGCAATATAAACTGACGTTATCAGAAGTATTCTCAGCGCTAGCGTACTATCATGATTACAAGGAACAAATTGATGAAAGAATACGCGAGGATGAATCATCTGCAGAACGATTACGGCAGGAGACCCCCTCATTGTTAGCACAGAGGCTTTATGAGCAATCGGGTCAAATTTTACCTCGATGAACACGTGCATCCTGCCGTCGCTGATGGTCTACAACGACGAGGGGCAGATGTATTAACAACTCAGGAGGCGAAAACTCTTGGCGCTACTGATGAAGAACATCTGCAAATAGCTGCAAATGAGGGTAGAGTCATGTTTACACAAGATGACGATTTCTTGAAGTTACATGCTGCAGGATGGGAGCATGCGGGCATTGTCTATGCACGACAGCAAACCTCTGTGGGACACATTATTCGAAGTTTGTTACTGATTTATGAAGTACTATCGGCGGAAGAGATGGCAAACCGAATTGAGTATCTGTAGGAGAACATCACCATTGCCATCTAGCTGTCCGCAACACGCATCACTTGATTTAGACATCAGCTAAGCATCATCGTGCTTGGGATGCGTCGCGAATTTTTTCTGGAGGCAGCTTAGCTCATGATCAAGCGTATTTGTGTCTTCTGTGGTTCGACCCCCGGTGTCAACGACGCCTATGTTCAGGGTGCTCTGGTGATGGGAAACCTGCTCGCATCCGCAGGTATCGACTTAGTGTATGGCGGGGGAAGGTTGGGCGTGATGGGCGCCATAGCCGATGCTGTTTTGGCGGCGCGTGGTACCGTTATCGGCGTGATCCCCGAGTCGATGAATGTGCCGCGCGTGGTGCATGAGGAGGTAACCGAGACCATCGTCGTCGGCGACATGCATGTGCGCAAGGCCAAGATGTCAGAACTGAGTGATGCTTTTATCGCCCTGCCCGGCGGCATGGGCACCTTCGAAGAGTTATTCGAGACGCTGACCTGGAGCCAGCTGGGCTACCAACCGAAACCGATTGGCGTGCTCAATATCGAAGGTTACTACGACCCACTGGTGACACTGATCGAGCATGGCATCGAGCAAGGATTCATCAAGCCACAGCATCGCCAGGTCTTCGCAGTGGATGACGAACCGGCAGGCCTGTTGGCGAAGCTACAGGACTTCGAACATCCTGCGACCGATCTCTGGTCCAAAATCGCCTAGGGCCTATCCATGGATCCTCTTGTCTTCCTTGCCGTCATCGTCGCCGGATTTTTCGCCGGATTCATCAATACCCTGGCAGGAAGCGGCTCCGCCATCACCTTACCCCTACTTGTATTTCTGGGACTGCCCGCTACCGTGGCCAACGGCACCAATCGCATCGGCGTGCTCTTCCAAACAAGCGCCAGCACCCTCAGTTATCATCGGCAAGGGGTCATGCCCTGGGCGGATTCACGAAAACTGCTCGTGCCCACAGCCATTGGTGGCATCATCGGGGCGTTGATAGCGGTAGATCTCAATGAGCAGCAAATGCAATGGGCGATTGCCGGTATGCTGATCTTAACCTTCTTCCTGCTATTGCTCAAACCCAAACGCTGGTTGCAGGGGCGCGAGGAGGGTGCGATAAAGCCAGGTATCAAAGAATGGGTTATTTTCCTGGCCGTCGGCATCTATGGCGGCTTCATTCAGGCAGGTGTGGGCGTATTCCTGCTGGTGGCTTTGGTGCTGGATATGGGTTATGAGCTGGTACGCGCCAACGCCATCAAGTCCATCCTGGTGCTGGTGCTCAACCTCTTTGCTCTGGCGATTTTCATCTACAACGATCAAGTAAACTGGCTCCTGGGCTTTGTTTTGGCGATCGGCGGCCTGGCCGGCGGATGGTCAGCCGCGCGCATGGCTACCCAAGAATGGGCACAGATATGGGTGTATCGCTTGCTTTTGGTCGTCGTCGTCTTCTCTGCTGCGCGCATGCTCTATCTTAGTTTTAGCTGATACCATCGATTTCCACCCGACCTTCAAATGGTGCTAGAATCAATGTGTGTAAACTAGGTAGTAGTAGACCGGTAGACCGGTAGGCCAGTAGACCAGTAGACCAGTAGACCGGTAGGCCAGTAGACCAGTAGACCGGTAGGCCAGTAGACCGGTAGGCCAGTAGGCCGGGATGCGCGGTCGAATACGTTACTTATGCGCACTTTGCCAGGTTTACCGGTTTACTGGTTTACTGGTTTCCCGGTTTTCTGGTTTACTGGTTTCCCGGTTTACCGGTTTACTGGTTTACTGGTTTCCCGGTTTACCGGTTTACTGGTTTACCGGTTTACTGGTTTACCGGTTTCCCGGTTTACTGGTTTACCGATTTCTTCTATAGGAGACTGTGATATGGAACTTGCTGGAACGTATAGCTTTGTTGCACCCCGAGAAACAGTTTGGCAGGCGATCATGGACCCCGAAGTGTTGGCCAAATGCCTGCCCGGTTGTGAGCGTTTGGAAAAAGTGAGTGAAACCGAGTATTTGGGGACACTCAACGTGCGGGTAGGGCCGGTACAAGGTCGATTCAGCGGTAAGGTCGAGCTTTCGGATAAAGTGGAGCCAGAGAATTTCCATATGGACATCAACGGCAAAGGTGCAGCCGGATTCGTGAAAGGAGGCGGCGATGCCCACTTGGAAGAGGTCGATGGCAAAACCGTTCTAACCTATTCGGGTGAAGCACAGGTAGGAGGACGCATTGCCAGCGTGGGGCAACGTTTGCTCGAAACCTCCGCCAAATCCATTGTGCGACAGGGCCTTGAAAGCCTGGATCGGATTATCGCGGCCCAGGCGCAACCTGAAGCAGCGGACGACCCGATCCCAGAGATCGCTCCCCCCACACAGACCGAAGTAGCGATGGGTGTAGCTCGTGACCTCTACGATGAATTTGTGCCTGAAGAACAGCGATCGGCACTGATCGCTGTAGTAGCGGCTCTGGGCGCGATGGTCGTTGTCCTGCTCCTGCTCAAGTTACTTCGTAGCGACGACTGAAATCCGCATGACTCAGAAACAGCGCCTGAGTGAAACAGAGGCGCTGTTTCTGTATGGATGTCATGTGTTATTAGTAGACCCCAGATGCGACGCCACATCCGTTTTCATTTCATAAACCCGATAAGTTGAATACCGGCTCGACCAGGCAGATAGTGCCTCTATGTTCGCACTGCCGGCAGATCCCGGTTTACATGTCTACCGGTATTTGGTCTACAAACAAATCGCCACCCCGCACTTTGCATCTACTGATCCTGGAATTATTTGCGTCCTTTACAAGCGTGACAACGTCTATGTAATGGAACTCAGCACCAATCTCCTGTAATGCTATCGAATACATAGCGGCGGACTCCTATGACTGACATCGCCCTCTCCCCAAAAACAGCCACGCAAACTGAACGCATCTGGCAGGAGTTCAGCGAGGAACTGCGCCTTTTTATCCTGGGCAGGATAAGCAATCCTCAAGACGCCGAAGATATCCTACAAGAGACCTTTATCAAGATCCATAAAAAACTGGCCACCCTTGAGGATGACGAACGCCTGACTGCTTGGCTCTACCAGATCGCCCGCAACACCATCATCGACTACTATCGCCGTCAGAAACCCACAGAAACCCTGGTGCCCGAGTCGATCGAGAACCAGGCCGTCGAATGGATCGAGACCGAAGATGATATGGAGACGCTCGTTGCCAGTTGGATGAAACCGATGGTCATGGCCTTGCCCGACAAATATAGCGAGGCCCTGCTTCTCACCGAGTTCGAGGGTATGACACAACGAGAGTTGGCCGAGCACTTACAGCTTTCTCACTCTGGCGCAAAATCACGTGTGCAACGCGGGCGTACGATGATGAAAGAAGCGCTTTTCGATTGCTGCATATTCGAACGAGACCGCCAGGGGGGCATCATCGACTACCGGCGCCGTATCGACCTGATCGAATAGCGTGCATTTGCAGAGAACTGGGAATCGTTCGTAGTAGGCGCTTCAGCGCCGCCGTCGTGGGCAACGCACCAGAGTACACACTACGGACAGCTCATTCTAAACACACCCAATCTAACAGGCGAGTGCCAGAGTTTGCGTCCATCCTGCCCCCAGTTGCGTCTATACAAATAGAAACCCATCTTCAAGGAGAAAGTTAACCATGGCAACAACTGCCACCCCCGATATCAAAGAAAAAGTCCGTGAACGCTATGCCGACATTGCCCTGCAGGGCTCGAATTGCTGCGGACCGGCGGCCTCAAGCTGCTGTGAAGACACCACGGCGGAGATGTCGTTTGCCGATTACAGTGCTATACAAAGTGAGGTCATCACCGAATCGGACCTTGGCCTAGGCTGTGGTACGCCAACGCTTTCGGCCAATTTCCATCCCGGCGAAACAGTGCTCGATCTGGGCAGTGGTGGCGGCATCGACGTTTTTCTTGCCGCCAAAGCAGTGGGGCCGGATGGCTACGTGATCGGCGTCGACATGACCCCTGAAATGCTGGCCCTTGCCCGCAGCAATGCCGAAAAAGGTGGATTCAAAAATGTCGAGTTCCGCAAAGGCGAGTTGGACAACCTCCCCGTGGTCGATAACTCGATCGATGTCATTCTCTCCAACTGCGTTATCAATCTCACACCCGACAAAGGAGAGGTCTTCGAGCAGATGCAGCGTGTGCTCAAGTCCGGTGGCCGCTTCTCCATATCCGACATCGTCACCTACGGTGATGTACCCGCGAATTTACGGGAAGACATCGCTTTGTGGACAGGCTGCATCGCCGGCGCTATGGATCGAGAGGCATACCTGGAACTCATTCGCTCCAAAGGATTTCCAACTGTGCGGATCGAGAAAGAGACCCTCTACGATGAATCTTGGCTTCCCGACGAGTGGCGACAGAAACTGGATTTGAAATTGGATGGCAGTGCTATCGATTTTGGTATCGCCAGCGTTACCTTGGTGGGCGAGAAGAAAGTTGAGTTGTAGTAAGCTGGTGGGATAATTTCGTCCCATCGTCTGGGAACATTTCTGATTTAATCAAAGAGAGAATGGGCGCATTCCCAAATTTACGGTCAACAAGAACAGGATGCAAAATTGACATAGTGCTAGCAAAAGAGGATGCTATGGGGATGCAATTCCATTCCAGGC
>JAAENG010000453.1 GCA_024224665.1 Chloroflexota bacterium
AGCTTCATGATAGAACCTTTGCCGAACTGACGTTCGATCTGAACCATGGCGGATTCTAGCGCCTTTTGCTTGTCAGTGGGAATATTCATGATATTCTCCTGGGCTGCCAATATAACATCCAGATATGATGATGGCAATACACGCTGGGCTCATGTCGGATGGCCATGGGAGTGCCGGAAGATCTCGTTTCGAGGCAGCGCATTCTTGCGGGCGGCAATTTAGGGTTTTACCGTCTGTGGTATAATGCCGGATCTGATCAATCTTTTAGACGGGCTTGCCGAATGGCCTCCTTTAGCAGGCGGGTCAGTACTTCGTCTTCGTATGTTAGGCGCCGGGCGATCTTTTTCATCCGCCCCGAGAGACGCCGATAGCCCCAGCTACAGCGACGTCTGGTCTCCTCCCAGCCTTCGCGCTGGTAGGACAAGGGCATATTAACCTCAAAAAAGGATATGCTGTCCGCATCCTTGAGCAGATCGGAACGGGGATCGCCGCCAGCTTCATGAAGTCCTACCAAGCGGCAGGCCTCGTCCGCAACAGACTTGGCCACACCGCACCTGTCCAGGATCTCTCTCAGAATCGCTGCTCCGTTGCGTGCATGAGCGGCCTTGAAGGCATCATAATCGGTAAAATCCGCGCGACGCACTTTTTGTACCTCAACAGCCCGATCGATATCATGGGCAAGGGCCGCGATCTTAAGCGCCTGGTCAGCCGCATGATCAAGCTTCAACAACCACTCAAGGGTATTTTCCGCATGGATTGGATCTTCCGGCAGACTGGAGCCTGAAATAATCGCTCTGATATTATGTTTGGCGCAG
>JAAENG010000454.1 GCA_024224665.1 Chloroflexota bacterium
AATGTCCCATCGCTTGTGATAATGGAGAGCCAATTCACGGGCAGAGATGGTCGGGTCCAGGATATTGGTGATTAAAGTGACTGGTCGAAAACCTGGGAATTGAAAGCGAATGACACGCACAGTCATATGCACTTTCTTCCAGCGCCTGCATCCGTTTTTCATCGGCGGTGCGTTGCGGTCTTCCACTTTCTTAGTCACCTGAGCGAGATCACTTCCATCGGGCAAAGCCTCAATGAACTTCGGTTTCAAGGTTCTGGGAGCTTTGACGAGGACTTTTTGGCCTGTTTGCTCGATTTTCGATACAATCTCGAAGGAATACAAGCCCGCATCCAGCAGGAACAGCAGTCTTTTGTACGATAATTGCTCCAGTATTTGCATGACCAGCGATCTTTCTCCTGTGCCTTTGCCGGTGTAAGGAGCATAAGCTATATCCAACATGAGACGTACCGATAGCGCCATCAATGTCATCATCCGCATATGTGGAAATGCGCCTTGACCCGACCGTGATTTGGGTTTATCAAATTCGTCCTCGTTGCGTTTCGTGTCCGGCATTGTGCCAGTGGTTCCATCGAAAGCCACGCTTAGGAGACCGTGAAAATCAGGCGTAATCGGCCAGAACGAAGCGGTGAGTTTGTAAAAGAGCGCCTGGAAAACCTTGTATCCCAATCGAACCCGAGCATGACTGATAGCCCCATCCTGGACGATATTCGATTGGGGAGGCAATATCATCCGGTTCCATCGAAAACCAGATGTCATCCAGTTGAGTACTTTGTGATAGTTGAGATCTCGTCGCAGGGTCAGCGCCAATACCAACCAGATCACGAGTACGGGCGTCAAGACAGTACCGCAACGATACTGTTCTTTACCTTCTTCAGCCAAGCTTTCTTCTATCATTGGTTGTAGGATGTGGGCAAATGGAGCAAAGCTGAATAATGCACTGATTTGAGCAAAAGCGGTTGACATCGTTTCAAACGTCATTTGGGTATCCTCCGGCTTGGTTTTTCCCAAGAGGCTGCCTTGAGAATGTCGAAAGCATACTATTTATGCCCTAATCTGGCACTATCTTTTGCTCATTTCCAACTTTCATTCACGGGTATTGGACTTAGTAACGCAGATCAATCAGTTGAATACAGGCTTGAATAACGCCATCGCCAATGAAAGTGGCTGCTCCTTGCAGGGCAGCGACGATGCCACCTTTTTCGCCTGCGCTGCCGAACAGATCGACCTGGTTTCAAAATGTGACCCTACCAACGCCTCGACCTTTGAGGCCTGCCTCACCGATCCCAAGATCATTAACGGCAGCGATCTTGTCTTGGCGCGACGTGATATGCGCACCGCCTGGCTGGCGCTAGAGCAAGCGCAGACCGTGCATGACAACATTCTTGAGCGGGCGGATATCGAAAAACTACGTAACACCAAGGTCACCAGCGAAATACTGACGGGTGCGGAAGGGGCGTCGGCATTCGAAGCCGCTATCGCCGCCGCCAATTGTTGCACCGTCTCCGGAGAGTTTGGTGTGCCGACGGAATATTCGGTGAACCCGGGTGCATTCGTTGAAGCTGGCCTGCGTCCGGGCCAACTCCTGCCACAGGCCGCCCATGACATGGACATCGAAGATGCCAACTCAGAGGCGGCTGTACGGAACCTGTTCCTGGATCAAGCCGAGGCGCGCTACGACATCGACATGTCTTTCCAGCAATACCGAACAGCTGAGGCAAGTTACGATAATGTCGTCGTCCAACTCGAAGCCGACGTATTCGAGGCTCAGCGCCAGCGCGCCTACCTGGTGGCGTCTCCCGCTAATGACCCCGCCTATCGCATGGTGCGTGACTCGAAGCGCCTGGAATTGGCCGACGCCCTGGATGATGCCACGCGCTTTGCCTATCTGGCAGCTCGCAGAGCCGAGTACAAGTACACAGCCCGGCTCAGCGGTAGCAATTTCCGCATCTCAGATATCTACAAGGCTCGCACGGCCAATGATGTCCTGGATTTCCTGGGAGACCTGGATAGGACGATAACCAGTTTGCCCGGCGCTATCAAAGACGCCGAAATCGATGATGAGGATTTCACGATCTCGGTGGCACGGCACATTCTCGGCCTCAGCGATAAATACCTGCAAGGTGAAGGCTTTTCGGGCGAGGCCATCAATGCGGAACGTGTTCGACGCTTTAGACGATGGGTTACGGACCGTCTCAGTGACATGGATGGTGATCAAGCGCTTCGCTTTACGTTCACAACCTCCTCTGATACGAAAGGCATCCTCAGCAACGTCAAGCGGCAGGGCTACGATTTTTACTGGCTACACAAGATGGCCGGTATCGGACTGCCCCTTGCAGGCAACACCGGGGCGGGTATCAATCTCGTCAGCGATTAGCCGAATCTTGGCTACCGGCAAGCGCGCCTCAGTCAGACGGGGCAGGTCGAACTGACCTCATTCGCCGGCTGTTTGTTCAACTACCGCCTGGTACCCGATGCTGTGATGCTTGGCCTGGACTGGCCAGACAACCAACCGACAGATACTGTCACGGGTAATGTTCGGGCTGGGGTCAATGGTACAAATGGCAATCCTACCCGGCGCTTCCTGGGCCGTCCTATCGCTGCGGTAAACTGGCAAGTTGTGATCTTCGTCGACAAGCCTGAGGACGTTTTGGATGATCTGGATGTTCAGCAGCTCAACGATATTGAGCTGGGGATGAGCACTACCTTTGCCACCCGCGAATCGAATCAACAACCCCATGCGGCGGACTGTGTCCGCGCGGACTTCTAGGAGAGCAAACATATGAAACGCATTTTTCCTACTACGCTGCTCATAGGGGCTTTCCTGGTCGGCTTAGTTCTGATTGGAGCGACTCTGCTACCCTGGAGCGCAGCAGACAGTGATGTCCAGGAGCAAGTATCCACGAATATCTCTAGAATACAGAGTGGTCCCGACAGTTTGCACGGTCTCTTCGGTGGGGTGGTGAAACTGGATTGGACAGTTGTGGGCGCTTACACCGACCCTCTACTCACACCTACGCCCAACCTGCCGAACTGCCGCTGCCCGCCGATTTAAGCGCCGTCGACCTCGCTCTACAATTGACCCAAAATGGCGACACGATCAGTGGCTTTGTTGACCTGGAGAACACGCTTGTATTCACCACAGAAACGACGATAATGGCAACGCCGGTGATGCCCACGCCCCTCCCGGGCACCCCCCCGCTGGAGGCAATCCCGCTGGAAATCGGCCCCAAAGTCACGGGGACATTCGATGGTGAGAACCTTCACCTGGAATCCGATCGAGTCTTCGCCACAATCGCCGGGCAACTCATTCAACGGCAGTTCCAGCTGACAGGGACTGCCACCTGGAACGATAATGTCGTTACCCTGACCGGCGAGTTCCGGGAAACCATCTGGGGCTACGCGCCCGAGCCCCTGACAGTTATCGGCCACTTCGGCCTCAGTCAGGCGCTCTACAACGAAGATACTATCGTGCTCAGCACACCAACGCCCCCCGTGATCCCGGCGAACAATATACTGTATCTCCCACTCACCACTAATTAACCTGTTGCAACGGGCTGATTGATGCGCCGAACAGTGGTTAGGGCTGGAAGATGGAACCTAGTCACATCGTGATGAAACATGAGTCATCCCGGAAATTCGGAAGGTAATCGGAAACGAGATGGAGGCAGATGAGCTAACCAAAGTCTGCTGATAGCAGAACGAAGGCGCTAAAGCGGTGTCGAGGCTTCTCGGCGCCGCTTTAGCGCCTTGCTGGATCTGGTATTGCAAAAGCCTAGCTTAGGACAGAGAATTCAATAACTTGCGGAATTCTTCCGCCATTTCAGGGAGCACTTCGGCAAGTTATTCTGTCCTAAGTCCTTACCATTTTGAAAGCGAGCGCCGAGGGCGTCTGGCAGCCGACAATGGCCGGGGCCTCGTGGATGAGCTCGCCATTCTCGAGGGCCTCTACCATGAACAGAGCAAAGTCTATACGGCGTGTGATGTTGCTCTCGAGGATGGGGTCGCCCACGTGCCGGCTCCACACCGGTAGGCCCTGGCTCTCACCCTCTTCGAGGTCGCTCCCACGCACGACCGTCCACCGGGTGTCGCTGGCAAACACCCGCCGGCACGCTTCCACCTGGTCGTCGAGGTCCACGGCGCGAACTAGCCGCCCGAGCCAGCCGAAGGCCTTCACGACCACTTCGGAGCTCCGCGAGTATACGTCCTGGCCGTCCCGTGTAATATGCCAGCCGCAAGAGAATATGAGGCGCGCACCCGGGCGGGCGTGGTCGAGTACCGCCTGGGCCGTTCCCGACGAGTACTGGTGAACCCCCCAGGGTACCAGCACGGTGAGCACCCCGTCACACCCTGCGACCGCCTTCTTGATGACCTCGCGGTCGTTTGTCGCTCCGGGAATGACGGTGATACGCCCTTTGAACGTATCGAGTTTGCTTACACTGCGCTCCCGACAAACGCCAACCACCTCGAAACCCCGATCCAGTGCGTGCTGCACCATGTACTGCCCAAGCTTTCCGGATGCCCCTACGATACAAATCTTGCTCATATTCATCCTCCAGTGTCCTCTAGATATGCGGCCATGGTTGTGGCGCCCGATCCGAGCGCTTCACTAGCTGCGGATAAAGTGCGGCTACAAGCTATCACTTGCATCCGCTTGGTTGGGCGCGCCCATTTGATAGTCGAGAAGGACTTTGGCCGACTGGCCAGAAGAGAACTTCTCATAAGCGATCCCGGCCTCTTCGAATGGATAGCGATGCGAGATGAGGTTCGTAACGGGCAACCCGTTGCGGTAGAGCTCCAGCATCTGGTCGACCTCGGAAAAATGGTAGTACCATGCGCCCACCGCAGTGATGTCGCGTCGAATGAATTGGTCACTGGGTGAAATGGGCAAAGCTCCTTGTTCGCCGTTGAAAACAACGGTGCCGGCCGTTCGCACTGCCTCGAAACACGCCAAAGCCGTTTCGGAGCGGCCTGCGGCTTCGATGCACACGTCCACCCCAGCCCCCCCGCTCAGCATGCGAACGCGTTCCACCGGGTCACATTCTCTCGCGTTGACTACGTCGCTGGCGCCCAATGCTTCCGCCGCCACCAGGCGCTCTGAGACGATGTCGACGGCAATCACCCGGCGGCCAAGATGCGCCTGCATTAGCACGTTGCCCAGTCCAATTGGACCGACGCCAAAGACGGCCACGGTCCGTATGTCCGGCGAGGCGATCTTGGTAGATGTATGGTACGGTACCCCCAGGCCATCACCGGTGATCAGCACGCCCGCTGCCCACGAAATGTCGTCGGGCAGAGGATAGCATGCAGCGGCCGCAGCCAGAAAACGCTCTGCATGCATACTCCCGTAGAACGCGTGCTCAGGACACCACGTATATTGCCTCCTCGCGCAATAGAAACAGTCACCACAGCCAGCGATGGCGGACGCCCCGACGCGCTGGCCGATCTTCAAGTCGGAAACGCCCTCGCCGATTGCGACGACCGTGCCGACAGCTTCATGGCCGATATTTCCCTGCTCTAATCCGTCGCCGCGATAGGTATGCAGTTCACTGCCGCAGAGTGCTGAGACAGCCGTCTCTACTACAACTTCACCCGGTGCGGGAACGGGGTCCGCTTGATCGACCACTGTGACGACGCTCTTGCCTTCTAACCTTATTATGCGCATATGCATCTATCCTCATATCTCAAGTGGAATTGCTCCCTGTACGTTCAGCGGACGTTCCCGCTCAACAGAACGTGGCAGCGCGACCTCGAATTGCAGTTCTTCGAGCCGGCAATACCCGGGGAAGAGCTAGGGTTCTGGTAGATTGAGAATCACCTGATAAAGGGGAAGTCGAAGTGATGGGTAGACCAGCTTCGCCCCAACTGTGGACGCTGCGTCTGCGGCAGCTTCCAGCCGGGGTAGTCGTTAGTCTTGTCGTGTAAGCCAGGCGGACAATGCAATTGCCCAGATGGACGCGGTAAGGATGTTCAATAGACTTAAAATGCGTGTCAAAGGCAAAAGGAAAGGGATAAAATGGCGGAGCCAGATAATTCCCGTCAAACCGGCGACGATGCCCACCCCATTTATCCATTTGGGGGCGGAAGTCGACTGCCAAGCATGAATGGCTATAGAGCCTATACCCACACCATAAACCAGAAAACTGCCCACCCACCACATGGCTTCAAATGCGTCAATAATAAGCTCGACCGCGATTCTTGTTGCAAGCAAAGCCTCTGGATCGGTTTCTAGTGCAACAGGCAGTATGAAGTAGATTGGGGACAATGTATTGCTCATGAAGCCAGCGGCCGTTAATACAGCGCCAATAACGGCTGCTGATGTGGCCACCGACCGTACCGACCCGGCGTTTTCTGTGGCATAGAAGAATGCCAAGATGTACGGGATGGTCAGAAACGCTCCAATAACGCCTCCCCAACCATAGAGTAAGTAAGTAGATCGGGCACCCTGCAACGTCTGAAAGTATTGCTGGGGATCTGCAATCGCTGGCAAATCAGGACTGCTCATATTGCCCAGTACGAAAAAAATCCATCCTACTGTAGATATAATCGCAGCTACCAAACCAATTCGGTACAAGTTTCTGTTCGACATTGTTTCTCTCCTTCCTTTAGTAGTCGAAATCAGGTTCTGTTTGCTCAACCAGCAACAGATGCAAACCCAAACTATGAATTCTGGCCAGCAGACCATGCAAAGCCGGCTGGTCGACAACTGCTCCGATCAATAGGGTTGTGCCATCAGGTTGGTGGACGATGTTAAATCCATCAAACCAGTCAACCCAGCTTGAATCAAGATGGCCCTTGATACGAATTCGGTAAGCGCTGGTCATGGCCAAACCTGTACCAGATCCCACCAGCGAAATGACATGATCATCCAATACCACCTTCAATTCAGATTTTTAATCAGAATCAATGACTATCGTATCATAGACCAAAACCGTTGGGTTGTCTTCACCCGCCGGGGGTGATTGTGAGGGTGATTATTTGCTTATGCTTTTTTTGAGGAGGATTTGTCAGTGGAGCAGACCGAGTGCTTGCGCGCGTGCTATAGCCTCAGCACGGTTGGTCACATTCAACTTACTATAAATGTTCTTCAGGTGCGTTTTAACCGTGTTGTTCGATATGTAAAGTTTTTCAGCGATTTGGGGGCCGGTCTGGCCAGATGGTAACAATTGTAGAACGTCTAGTTCACGCTCGCTTAGTGAATGAAGCGGTGGCTGGCGCACGGCCGTTTTTGAGGTTGCCGTTTCTGGATACGCCTTCAATATCTGACTCACATAGCGCGGCGCAACGCCGTGCCTTGCGGCCCGAGTCAACAAGTGAACTATGGGCGACCCCTCATCTACGAAGATGCGCAAATAGCCTTGTGGTTCAGCCAATACTAGAGCTTGTTCCAAGGCTGATAAGGCTTGTTTTCGCTTTCCGACATAATCAAGAGAAATGGCTTTAAGGATCAGAATTTCGATCACCCGTTCGGTACGAGCGCTATTTTCAGCTTGCTGCGCCAATCGGTTGAGCAAAGCCAGGGCTTGGTCCGGTTTCTCCTCGGCCTGTAGCAGTCGAGCCAGGAGGATGTATTCAAATTCACGCTGGTAACTGACATCGTCAGTGGGGTCTAGTCCGGCTGCAGCGGCCCACCCGGCAACGGTCATTAACTGTCCCGGCTGTATTTTCTCGGCCAAAATTCGTAAACGGGCCTGCCTGGCCAAAATCATGGCATGTAACCAATCGGGAACATTGGAGGTTTGCACCAGGGATGCGGCTGTTTGCGCCAAAGATAACGTGCTCGACACATTGCCCTGTGCCAACATAATTCGCGCCAATACATCATAACTATCCAGCAGATTCTCGGTGACGCCCCAGGGCTTGAATACTTCCACCGCACTATTTGCATGGATTGTCGCTGTTTCAAGCTCATTCCGTTCATAAAGCAAACAGGCTAAACCATTATGTGCCAGACCTACGCTAGGTGATTGCCGCCCGCTTTGCAGCGTTTGCGCCTCAGCTAGGGTCAAAGCTTGTTGATGCAGTGCATCGGCCTGGCGAAGTTCGCCAATCTCCAACAAGATCTTGCCCAGCGCATCCATGGCACTGACAAACGTCAAGAGTTGGTCGCCGGCTAAGCTGGTCTGCCTGGCTTGTATGAAAGCGTGGCGAGCAGCAGGGAGATCACCGCTCATCCACAGGGCGTAGCCGAGATACAATTCCGCCACACTTCGCCCGGCCAAATCATCGCCGGAAAACAGATCAAGCGCATGTCTCAGAAAGATAATGGATTGTTGAAAATCACCCTGGGAACGAGCCAGCGCGCCTCGACAGACAGCGATATAGCCATGAAGCCTTGCCTGTTCTTCCGGCCGGTTCAATCCCAGATCATGCAACATCGCTGGCTGGGAGAGGGCGGCTTGAAACGCGGCTTCCGCAGCTTGTAGAGCTGGCTCAACCCTGTCAAATTGGTTGATCAAGGCCATCGCCCAGCCCTGCAACAATCCCAGGTTGGGGCGGGCTTGAATCAGCGATTCGGGCAGCGGTGACAGCCAGCGTAAGAGAATTCCCAGTTGGCTGCGGGCCAGCCATGCAGGCCCATTCTGTTCGACCAAGCGGGCGGCGCGGTGCCAATCCTGGCCGCTCAAGGCGTGGCGGATGGCCTCCACCGGCATGTCATTTTCTTCATGCCAAAGGCTGGCACGATGATGCAATTGGGCCACTTTGTCGGGATAAGAAGCCTGCAAACGATGATGCAGCAGGTCGGCAAAGAGATGGTGATATCGGTACCAACGCCGTTCATTATCCAGGGGGATGACAAACAGATTGGCTGCATCCAGTTTTTCTAAAATCGTTTGCGAGTTTTCGACTTCGGTGACTGCATTGCACAAAGGACCATTAAAACGATCGAGGATAGATGATAGCAACAGAAAATCCTCAGTCCCTGACGGCTGTATTCTTATAACCTCATCGGTCAGATAATCAAAGATATAGCGATGGCTGCCGGTGAAAGCGGCGACAAATGCTGCAATTTCATCATCAGTCTTGAGCCCCTGAATGGAGAGTCCTGCCATCTGTAATCCGGCAATCCATCCCTCCGTACGAGCTTCCAATGCGGACAAATCCCCAACTGACAGGTTAAGTCCCATTAGCTGATGTAAAAAACTGGCTGTTTCCATGGCCGTGAAGCGAAGATCATCCGTGCGCAGCTCCGCCATTTGCCCTCGCGCTCGCAGTCGCGACAAGGGGAGTAATGGGTCGGTTCGGCTTGCGATGACCAGATGAAGATGAGGCGGTATATTGTCCACTAGAAAGGCGATAGCTTGATTGACGGCCTGGCCCGTGATGGTGTGGTAGTCGTCTAGGATGAGAACGAAGGGGGCGGTAATGGTGGTACAATCATTGATGAAGGTGGTCGCCAATGATTTCGCCGGCGCTGGCTGCGGTGATTGCAGCAATCCCTGAAGCGCGTTTCCTACGCCTTCGATTTGTTGAACTGCTGCCGCGACGTAGGTGAATAAACGGGCAAGGTCGTTATCATCTTCATCGAGAGACACCCAGGCAAACTCGCGCTTTGTCTGCGAACACCAATCCGTCAGCAGCGTCGTTTTGCCATACCCAGCCGGAGCTGAGATGAGGGTCAACTTTCCCTCCAATCCCAGGTTGAGTTTATCGATGAGCCGGGGACGGGGGATGACGTTGGATCGAGTCAGTGGGACATAGAGTTTAGTGTACAAGATTGTGTCAGTCACACGAGAATTATAGAGGAAAGTGTGGGGAAGGGGTAGATGGCCGTTCCCCACATCGGATCACAACACTTCTTGCCCAACTGCTTGTAGGTTGCAGCCATTGAGTAAGAAATGATGCAAGCTATTTCCAGCGGCACCCCCGTTGAAGACACTGTAACGGCCGTCTGCTACCTGATGATCTGAACAATGTGCAAATCAGGCCAGTGCACGGCCTGGTTTACCAGCGGCTGTTGCTGCACAAACTTCAAAGTGACCATCGGGTTACTCCTTTGATTTGCCATAGACGAAAGATTGTGTTTAGATTGGTATAGACTACTAGATAGCTACTCTAGTAGACATCTACTCTTCTAGATGCGGAGAATCAATAATGCCTGGCAAAGTTGCGGTTGATATTTTTACCATTGACTCAACCAGCGTCATTCCTATATATCACCAGATAAAACAGAATTTGCGCGAGCTTATCGAAAATGAAGTGCTGCCGGCCGGTCAATTGCTTCCATCCGAAAGAGATTTAGGAGAATATTATGGAGTCAATCGCCTGACGGTGCGCCAGGCTGTGACGGAATTGGTCAGTGAAGGGATATTGCGCCGGCAAAGAGGGGTAGGCACCTTTGTCGCCACTCCAAAGCTGACCCAAATAATGGGACGGGTGACAGGTTTTAGTGAACGGATACGAGAAGTTGGCCGCAAGCCCTCCAGCCGGGTGATTTCTCTGGAAGTGGTGCCGGCGCCTACTGTAGTAGCCCGCAGCTTGAAGCAGGAGCCAGCGACCTTGGTATACAAACTGGTTCGCCTCCGTTGTGCCGATGATGAACCGGTTATGTTAGAAACAGCTTATCTCCCCCAAGCCCGCTTTCCCAACCTTAAACAGGTTGACTTCTCGGAGGAATCTCTTTATCAGGTGTTGGCTCAAAAATTCAATTGCAGGATTGTTGAGGCTGATGAAACTTTAGAACCGGTGATTATGACCGATTATGAAGTAGAAATGTTAGAAGCAGAGCCGGTTACACCCGGCCTCTTGATTGAAACAGTGGCCTACAATCAGAACGGCGTCGCTGTAGAATTTGGCAAATCAGTGGTTCGAGGCGACAAATCCCGCTTCTATTACCGGATCAAGACCAAAGTCTAGTGGCCGCAGGAGCATGGCTATTATGGATAGTCTAAAGCAATTGTGCCACGGCTTAATTGTATCCTGTCAGGCTCAAACCAGCAGTCCCCTGCGCGACTCCAACATGATGGCCGCGATGGCCCTGGCGGCTGAGCAGGCAGGCGCAGCCGGTATTCGGGCAGATGGGCCGGACGACATCGCCGCTATTAGGGCTGTCGTCAAAATACCGATCATCGGCATTTACAAACAGGAACTTCCCGGTACGGATGTCTACATTACCCCTACCCTCGAATCGGCCCGCGCGGTGGTCACCGCAGGGGCCGACCTGGTGGCTCTAGATGCCACCGCCCGGCCCCATCCCGGGAATTTGACGACCACCGAACTAATTCGTAGTTGCCAGACCGAGTTAGGTGTGCCGGTTATGGCCGATATCTCAATTCTGCCGGAGGGTATCGCCGCTGCCGAGGCTGGGGCCGACCTGGTAGCCACAACCCTGGTTGGATATACCCCGTATAGCCGTCACCTTTCTCCGCCAGACTTTGAACTGATTCGCGAGTTGGTTCTCGCCGTAGCCACCCTCGTGGTGGTGGAAGGACATATATCCACCCCGGCTGAAGCTCACAGGGCGCTAGATCTGGGCGCCTACGCTGCGGTTGTGGGCGCGGCAATTACCCAACCCGACCAGATCACCCGTCGTTTTGTGGACTCGACGCGGGCAAGTAGAATGGTTCAAGAAAATACCGACATGTCGGAAAGGAGGTGCTCAAAGGAAAAGAAGATTGATCCACAAAGTTGATTCTGTTTTCTAGCCAAAATTTCGATTAAACCAAGGAGCGCCTGGATTTCTTCGGACTTCTTGGTCAATCAAGGAGAAGCTGATGATGAAAAATAAATATTTCGCGTGGTTGTTTGTCACCCTCATGATATTAAGTTTACTGGTAGCCTGTGGTTCCAGCTCAACTCCGGAAGAAGCGGAGACTCCGGCAGAGACTCAAGCTGAGGAGCAACCGGACGCCTCAACCGAAGAGGAGGCCGCCGGGGATCAGTTCGCGGGTGAAGAGTTGACGATGATCTATTTCGACGCGACCTATGCCAAAGCGGCCGAAGAGGCGATAGCGGAGTTCGAAGAGAAGACCGGAGCCAAGGTAACCCTGGTAACCGCTCCCTATGCCAGTTTGTACGAAAAAGAGTTTACCGACCTGGTCACCTCAGGCGGAGCCTACGATGTAATGCAGGTGGCCAGCCAGTGGGATGGCCAGTTCGCCCCTTACATGGCCTCCATCGAAGAGTACTTGGCCAATGACCCTGATACGAACATCAACGATTTCATTCCCGGCGTAGCCCGGGTTACCGGTGTCT
>JAAENG010000455.1 GCA_024224665.1 Chloroflexota bacterium
GCTTCTTCTGCAGCGCCGGATGGGTCCAGTCGCCATAGCCCATCCCCTTGCCCGGTTTGGATGGCTCTAGGGTTGGGAAGCTGGTTCCATAGTAGTGGTTGATCAAATAGGGTTCCCAACTGTCGTCACCAGTAGCTGGAAAGTCAGCGATCTCATGAAGCCAGGTAAAAGCACGCAGCACTGCCCGGTCGCTCCAATTCCAGACGTCATAACCCAAACGATCTAACATGACCGCCTGGGACAACAATCCTTGCAGAGCTTCATAGACGTAATTTTCCTTCGGAGGGGGCCATCTAAAGGGTCCCGCTCGGCGCTGGTCATCTGGAAGAACTCCATCAACGTTGTGGCCTTGAAGAGTGGCGCCCTTGGGATTGATTCCCACCGGCAAGGCGAAATTGGATTGCCACCAGTCGGCATGTTTGAATCGAAATCCACTGTATGCCTGACGATCCCCTAAATAGCCCTTCAATACTTCGGCAGCCTGTTTTAGCTGGTCCAAGTCCTTTAGATAGAGCGCAATGGCTATGCGGCTGGCCCCACTGTGAGTGCCCCAATTATTGGGCCGTTGCTCGTGGGTTTGAACTATCGAACGGCCCTCTTTGTTTTTTCTGTCGAGAATTTCTCGAAGGAACTTTCGGAAAGTCGTGTCCTCGTCTGAAGGCAGTCGGACTAGATCGGCTGCAATCACATAGGCGATCAGTTCCCGACCCAGCGAGAGTGAACGAGCACCATTTTCCGTGCCGATCATTCCCATGCAGGCTTGAATGACATCCTGACGATA
>JAAENG010000456.1 GCA_024224665.1 Chloroflexota bacterium
CACATAACCATTGCATAACTGGGTTGCGCGCTAACTCAGGCTCGATTTCATAGAAATAACCAGCGATGAAGAAGGCCAAGGCGATGATATTCTTGATGGATTCCCAATCGCGTACTTGAAACTCTTCCCAGCCAAGAGCGGTTTTGACGAACTTGAAAACACCCTCGATTATTGCTCGTTTCCTGAAAACTCTGGAAAACTTTTTTGAACTATTCTTTACCCCCGTTTACACAGGTGCGAACGAGCAAAACCCCCCTGTATATGGGGGTGCGGACAGCCGTTTTAGACTTTTCCAGAGTTCTCAGTACTGAGTTATTTTCTTAACTTTCATAAGACCTGATTGATGGGCAGAAATATGACAATACACTTGTCTTGAATCCACTCAGATCGGTAGCGGATAACTGAAGTTAATCGTACTTAGGACTGAGAATTCTATACTGTGTGGAATTACATCCTAAATTGAGTGTAGACTTCCGCATATTATTCAGTTCTAAGACCTTAGCAATATTCGCCAACTCGCGGAAATCAGCCACCTGATGTAAACTACAGCCATGTTGCCACGCGTGAAACGGCCGGTTCAGGTTCTGTTCCTGCTTCTGGCATTGGTCTTTATTGGCGCAATGTTGTGGAGCCAGTGGGATGAGCTACAAAGCTATCGGTGGCAACTGCGGCCCCTGTGGCTATTGATTGCGGCCGGGTTCGTCGTAGTTAGCTGGAGTTTAGAAGTGGCTATCTGGCAAAGCTTGCTACGACTGGTGGGGGGGGAATTATCATACGGATATGCTATCCGCATCTGGTTTGTCAGCGCTTTGGTTCGCTATATCCCCGGCAATATCTGGCAACCTTTGGGCATGACTTTGCTTACCTATCGCCGCGGCGTACGTCCTGAAGCGACTCTGACCAGCATCGCACTCTATCAAGCCATCAATCTATTGGCTGTAGCTCTCATTGCTGCCGTATACTTTCCCCTTACCGGCAATATGGGCATGTTGGCTGAAATCACGACTGTGCCTCTAGCACAATTGGCGGTGTTCCTGGCACTACCGGTGCTGCTGTTTCTCGCCCGCCCGCAATGGCTCGTACGTGCATTGAATTGGGCGCTTGGTAAGATCGGCCGTACAGCCCTACCGGTCGAACTCAGCACCATGGATTTACTGCGGGCGCTGGGTCTTGGCGTCATCGTCTGGCTGACACTGGGGGCCGGATTTGCGACCCTGGTGCTGGCAATTAGCGATCTCTCCCTCTCAGACCTGGCGCAACTGGCATCCCATTTGCTGGTAGGCTATCCTGTGGCCTATGCTGTAGGTTATCTCAGTTTTATTACACCCAGTGGTCTGGCCGTACGCGAAGGTATGCTGTATCTGCTTTTAGCCCCGATCTTGGGCGGAAGTCTGGCCACCGTCGCCGCCTTAGCGATGCGCATCTGGTTGATCCTGGGCGAACTAATCGCCGCCGCCATCAGCCTCATCACCTGGCCCGAACTCAGAGATTTGCTCAGGCAAGGCGAGGTAGCGAAATCAGTTCCAGAATAGGCGCTTACTCAAAATTATCGACAACTTTTTGTCGATCCCTATCTCTCATCTGACAGGGTGGCAAGGTGATTACTTCCTCACCAAGTCATTCATACTAGCGAATTCTGGAATAATCGTAGAGACTGATGGCACCAGCAGCAACAGTAATCTGTATTGGCGTAATAATCTGGCATGACCGGCGTAAACCCGAAATAGATTGTTCCAAAGCCACACAAACATACTCGAAAAATCTGCGATAATCTGTCAATTTTACCTTTCCTTTGTCCCGTTTATCATTCATGTCCACACTCAAAACACGTTTTAGGCGCGTCCAACCTGTCCAGGTCGTCTGGCTACTAATAGGGCTGTACGTGCTTTTCTTCGCCCTGAATAGCATCCAGATCCATCGCGCCCTGCAAACTCATACTGCCGATCTGGGTCAAATCGACTTGGCTGTATGGAACACGAGCCGCGGACGGTTTGTGCAAGAAATCAAAGGGGAGTTGATTTCCACCCGACTCACCGACCATGTCGAGCCCATCTGGCTTCCCATCAGTCTGATCTACTGGCTATGGAACGATGTGCGCTCCTTGCTGATCCTGCAAACCATCGCCCTGGCTATTGGCGCCTGGCCCCTTTATCTGATCGCCCGTCGCCGTATTCGAGTTTCGGACAGCGCATTTCTGCAGGAGGATTTCGAGCGCACGCTCTACCGAGATCGTGTGCTTGGCGTGGCTCGTGGCAGCAGCAGGCGGGGGCGGGCGCTGCAGGGTTGGGGACCGGTGTTTCTCGCCCTCATCTACCTGATGTACCCTGCCCTACAAGCGGCCAATCTCACCGAAGTTCACGCCATTGCCTTTGCCGCCCCCCTTATCCTCTTTGCACTCTGGTTTATCGACAGCGGCCGTTGGATCAAATTCGCCGTCGTGGTGATTTTATTGGCTCTTGTCAAAGAAGAGGCTGCTCTACTAGCTGCTGTGCTTGGTATGTACGGGTTCTGGCGAGCGCTTTCTGACCGCCCCCCAGTTCCCGACTCATTAGATAAGTCCCCGCCGCCTAAGCGCTGGCGTAGCGCCCTTGTCCTGATCGCCGGCGTTACGATACTGTCCCTGCTATGGTTTGTGGCTGCTACCTTTGTCATTGTGCCCAGCTACGCCGCTGATGTATACGACAGCAGTGAATCGACCTATTTCCAACGCTATGGGCCTCTGGGTGAGAGCGCTGCTGATATCGGCAAGGCCATCGTCACCCGCCCAGGCGATGTGTGGGTTATTGCCAGCACGCCGGGCCGTATTCGGTATCTGGTCGGATTAGTGTTGGCCACAGGTGGACTCGCCCTCTTCGGCCCGGAGATCCTGCTATTGAGCCTGCCAATCCTCCTGGCCAACGTACTCAGCACGTTTGAAGCGCAATGGTCTGGCGAATTGCACTATTCGGCCCCCCTCGCCGCTTATTTCATGGGTGCTGCCGCCTATGGCTTGCACCGACTCGCCCAGCTATTCAGCCGTCGCCGTTTGCTTCGACCCGCAAAGACGGGCACACGTGTTGGTCTAATTGCACTGCTCATCGCCCTCAGCTACCATATCTTTGCTGGGTGGACGCCTATAGGACTGAGTTTTCGCTGGCCGGCCGTCGGTGAGCACGAGCAAAGCCTCAGCCGCTTCGTCGAGCAGATTCCCGCTGATGCGCCGCTTGCTGCCACAACTGCCCTTGTGCCTCATGTTTCGCACCGAGAGTACATTTACAAGTTGCCCAACCTGGGCAATGCTAAATGGGTTCTTGCCGATGTTTCTGGTACTACAGATATGCATGCAGCGGCCCTTCAAGCACAACTTCGCCAGCTAATCGGCGAAGGTTGGGGCGTGGTAGATGCCGAGGATGGATATATGTTGTTGTCGGAAGAAAGGGTCAATACCTTGATCCCAAACAACTTCTATGATTTCGCCCGGGTTGACGACCCTGACGAACTCACCCTCGACCAGTCTATGCAAGCCCGCTGGCCGGGTGGGACCGCCTACCTTGGTTACAGACTCGAGGATCAACCCAAGTGGGGACTGACGTACATCACACATTATGTGCAGGCGGGCGATATCCCATTGAGCCCTTACTTCTTCGTAGCTTCGGTCGATGGCGACATCATCGACGATTCGGTCCTGCGCCCACCTCCGGCCTTACAGTGGTATAACCAAACCCGTTGGCAGCCAGGTGAAGTGTTGGCCTTCAAGAGCGCCTGGTTCATGCCGGACATGTGGCGTCCGGGTATTGTCTTCAGTGAAAGCGAGGAAATACCCTCAGCAGCCGTTGACCCCACCCAGCGTCTAATTCCAACCCAAATCACCGGCGAGTCGACCTGGGAATGGCATGACGACGCCCTCTGGCTGCAACCCTGGCAGCGGCCCGGCAAAAAACATGTACTTGAGATGCTGGATGACACAGCGTCCGTCGATCTTGATCGGCTGAGACCGCCCGAAGATGGAGCATCTGTTTGGCTGCAAACATCTCCCGCATCCAGTGCGCCTGGACAAGATATAAGTTTCCGCTTGGGTTGGCTTCTGGATACTCCCTTCGACCAGGATTACACGCTCTTTGTGCATATCCTGGATAACCAAGGTCAGCGCCTGGCTCAGACAGATCGCTCGCCCTATCATTTTTTCAGCATACCTTCCTCGACCTGGCCCGAGCAACTGCCCGTTATTACAGGTCATAGCGTACATGTGCCGGCCGATCTTTCGCCGGGCGCCTACGACATCCTGGTCGGGCTTTACGATCCGGTCACAAACGAGCGGGCGCCTCTTGCTGGCATAGATGCTAAAGCAAGCGATGCCATTATTGTCGGCCAGCTCCAAGTGCGTCGCGGCGATGGCGTCACAGCTACGCTGGGGCAGTAACCGGGCGCGCAACATCACCCTACTATGCGAATAGGCATTCTCACTCACAATTACCCCCGCTTTCCCGGCGATTTTTCCGGCACATTCATAAAGCAACTGTGCGAGGAACTGGTGAGTCAGGGTGAAGAAGTCTGTGTGATCGCCCCTTTTGACGATGCTTTCGATCCTGTCGTTCTTCACCAGACCAACCCCCGGCTGTATCTGTACCGTTATGCTTGGCCCGACAGCGCCCACAAACTAGGCTATATGCGTACCATGCAGGCCGACGTGCGCATGCGCATAAACACATACTTGTTAAGTCCACTGCTCTTCTTGCGGGGTATCCAGACGATCCAGCGAGTGACAAAGGAACAACAACTCGATATCCTCCACGCCCATTGGGCGCTGCCCAGCGGCTACACGGGTGCTATTGCCAGCCGCAGGCTGGACATCCCTTTGGTCGTCAGTATCCCGGGTAGCGATGCGCTGGTTGCGGGCCAAAATGCTCTATTTCGTAACATGGTACAAGTTGCCTTCAATCAGGCCGGCTTGATCACCGCAAACAGTCGTTCACTTCGTGATGTGGCGATCGGGCAACTGGGAGCCGACCCAGACAAATTCGAATTGGTAATCTACGCTGTTGATCCTGACGCGTTCGTTCCTGATGACACCGGAACCATCGCACTACGCGAGCGTTTGGGTATCCCGCAAAATGCATTTGTATTTCTTGCCGTGGGACGGATGGTGTACAAAAAGGGCTTCGATGTATTGCTGAAAGCGTTGGCTGATTTACAAAAAATAAGGGCAAAACAACACCCTGTTGCCAATGTACCAGAAGTGCACACATTGATGATAGGCGAAGGCGACCTGTGGAGGGAATTGCAGCAACTTGCCCATAATTTAAGGTTAGTGAACATCCACTGGCTGGGCAATATTCCCGTCGACCAGATGTCGGTACGTTACAACGCCGCCGATGTCCTTGTCATGCCCAATGTAACTAAGCCGGCGACGGGGCTGGGCGTGACGGTGCTGGACGCAATGGCCTGCGGCAAAGCGATCATTGGCAGCGACACAGCGGGGAATCCATTGGTGGTAGAGCCTGGAGTCAATGGTTTTATCGTGCCAGAGGGCGAGCCACTACAACTGGCCGAGGCTATGTGGCTGCTTGTGACAAATCCAACATTGGCTAAAGAAATGGGGGAAAATAGTCGCCGTCTGATCGAAACCCGCTTTGGCTGGCCGCATATCGTACGTCACTATCGGCAGCGTTATCAGTTGTTAGTGAATGGGACGCTACGGCTTGAGGATGTAGAATAACCAGCATGTCTGGTCCCAACCCTCCCCGACGGTGCCTTGTTACCGGCGGCAATGGTTTTATCGGTGTGTATCTAAATGAGTTACTCGCCGCCCGCGGCTACGAAATCGTCATTTGTGACCGCACTTCACTGGCCGATAGTCTGTCCGACCTTGACAACGTGCATTTCGTGCAGGGCGAATTGGTCACGTTGTTGGCAGATCGGGCGTTTTTGCGAAATATCGATACAGTCTTTCATCTGGCTTGGGCGCACATCCCTGAATCAGCCACCCAGAATCCAGTTGTGGATATCCAAGACAATCTAGTGATGACTGTGCGGCTGTTGCAAGCATGTGTCGAGCAGGGTGTGCGTCGTATCGTGTTCCCTTCCACTGGGGGAGCAATCTACGGGCCAGTCAAACAACTGCCTGTGCCGGAAACCCATCCCACCCGACCGATTTCAGCCTATGGGGTGACCAAGCTGGCCGCTGAAAAATACATCGAACTTTATCACTATTTGCACGGCCTTGAATACGCGATCCTGCGCCCCTCTGTTCCCTATGGCCCCGGCCAGGATCCATTTGGGCGACAAGGAGCGGTCGCTGTGTTCATGGGTAACATCCTTGTCGGGCAGCCAATCAGCATTTGGGGCGATGGCGACACTATTGTCAGAGATTTCTTCCATGTATCCGATCTGGCTCGGGCCTGTGTGGCGGTGATGGAACATCCCGCCTCCGCCAACGTCTACAATATCGGTGGCGGCCAAGCGGTCAGCCTCAATCAACTGGTCGACTATCTCAACCAGGTGGTTGACCCCGACCATGGTTTCGATGTCCGATACGCCCCGGTCCGCCCATTTGACGTTCCTCGACTCGTGCTTGATATTTCTCGCGCCCATCAGGAACTCGGCTGGCAGCCCGAGATCGACCTGATGGCAGGGCTGACTGATACCTGGTTGTGGTATAAAGATGTCTGGAAAAAATACTGACGCCTGAAGCCTGAAGCCTGACGCCTGAAGCCTGCACTTATTGTTCACACTGATATCTCAATTATCAATCAACAACACTGCTTCCACCAAGAAATCCTAACAATGCCTCTCAACCTAAACGAATACCAAAAACTGGCTCTGCGTACAGCCGGCACCCGTGACGACCACGACCGCACCATGCTCTACACTGCCCTCGGACTCAACGGCGAAGCGGGTGAAGTGGCTGACCTTGTCAAAAAAGTCTTCTTCCATGGCCACGATTTCGACCGTGACAAACTGAAGAAAGAACTGGGCGATGTGCTCTGGTATGTAGCCATTATGTCCGATGCCTTGGAAATGAGCCTGGAAGAGGTAGCCCTACATAATGTCGACAAGCTACGTCGCCGCTACCCCGATGGTTTTTCACAGGAACGATCCCGTAATCGCGAAGAATAGGCTCGAACTTTGATTGGATCCTGGAAGCTTGCCCGAAACAGAGCGCGCCGCCCAAGAGATCCTCTCACTGCCCCTCTATCCCGAACTCACAGATTCACAAGTCGATTACGTCTGCGATCTCATCCGTCGCTTCGACGCCGCTACATGAGCAAGCAATACGCGCCAGGCGCCACACACCACCTATTGGCTCTGCTGGGCCTCATCCTCTTTGCCTTCGCACTGCGCGTTTACGAATTGGATGCCCAGAGCTTCTGGTATGATGAAGGTGTGACAGCACAAGTGGCGCAACTGGGGGTGGGTGAGCTGGCACGCTGGACAGCCGGCGATATCCAACCGCCGCTCTATTACTTGCTTGCCAGTGGCTGGCTTAAGATCACACCTTTTGGCGAATTGATACTGCGTTTCCCCTCGGCGCTGTTTGGTACATTGCTGATTCCCATTTTGTGGGCACTGGGGCGGCGCTTGTGGAATGAACGAGCAGGACTGCTGGCGGCACTTGTGGCTACGACCTCTCCGCTCCTCGTTTACTACAGTCAGGAAGCGCGGATGTATACACTGTTGGTTCTATTGGTGTCACTGGCGGCCCTGCTTGTAATCAGGTTGTTGGATCGGGACAAAGAGAGACAATGGAGGTTGCTGGCGGGTTACGTTTTTGTGGCGCTTTCGGCCATGTACACACATTACTTCGCCGGATTTGCCCTGCTGGCGTTGGTTTTGTATTGGGGACATGTCTGGTGGCGTGGTGGCCGATCGCGGCATCAATTACTTGAGCTCTTGGCTGCCAACGTCATTATTCTCGTAGGTTATTTGCCCTGGTTGCCCGCCATGCTCACGCGTTTCACTGTCGATAGCAGCTACTGGTCGGGGACATTGAAACTGGGGGATGCGCTGCTCGATATAGGAATCAACTTAACGACCGGCGCCACTGAAGTTATGTTGGAAGGGGACGCCGTTGCTTGGCTGTCTTGGTTCGGGCTGGCGGCGATCTTTTGGCTGATTACCATCCTGTTGGGCGGCCATCGTGGCAGACAACGCCCTCTCATTCTCCTTCTGCTATGGGGTTTACTACCGCCTCTTCTCATCCTGGCGCTGGCTTATCGTACACCCAAATTTAATGCCCGTTACCTTATGGTGAGCTGGCCGGTTTGGGCGTTACTGGCAGGAGGAGGAACCAGTTTGTTCTGGAATGGTGTGAGAGCATCGTTCCGGGAATCACGCATTACATACCACGTATTACGTTTTGTCGCGGTTGCAAGTCTGATTATGGTGTTGCTCGCACACAGCCAGGGACTGCGGAATTGGTACACGGATGACAACTTCGCCAAAGCGGCCTGGCGGGAGGCGATATCGTACATGTATAACCATCGCCTGGAGGATGAGGCTGTTATGCTGGTGTCAGGACACGCTTATCCGGTATTCGACACCTATGTACCGCCGCGCTTCGGTCTTGAGCGGATCAGGCTGCCCGAGTTAGAGATACTGGATGTGAACGAGACCATTGGTTGGGAACAGGCCGCCAGTGCCCTCAACGTAACTCTTGCTGACAACGGAGGTGTTTGGTTGTTCCTCTGGCAGGATGAGGTCGTCGATCCTACAAATGTCACAACATCATTGCTGGATCGATACGCCGAACCTCAAACTGTGCCCGATTATGCCTATCTGGACCTGCGTCACTATCGCTTACCACCCGGACAGACGATCCCCACCCAACCTCCCGGCATTGATCCGGACATCACATTTGATTCGCTATTGCGTTTGCATTCTTACCAGTATTTGCAAGATGGACTCTGGTTCTACTGGCAGGCACTTCAACCCGATTTACCCGATCTGCAAGTCGCCATTACGGTGCAAGATGCTCAAGGTCAGATCCTGTTCGAAGAGGATTTGAGACCGGCAGGATATGAATTCCCCACAAGTCGTTGGCAAACAGGTGAAATCTATCCGGCCTGGCTGCCCCTGAACGGTGTGACAGATGATCTGCAAATCCAGATGCTGATTTATGATGCCGATGGCGGGGAAGTCTTGGGCGAAGAGACATTTAGCACTCATTTTGTAACCCGGTAGGTCCGTAACCCGGTAGACCTGTAGACTGGTAGACCTGTAGACCGGGACAAACGTCGCCTGCCGGAGTCGGCCTGGTTTTCCGGTGTACTGGTTTACCGATCTACATTCGGTACGCCTGTCAACCG
>JAAENG010000457.1 GCA_024224665.1 Chloroflexota bacterium
GAACTCTGGAAAAGTCTAAAACGGCTGTTCGCACCCCTATATACAGGGGGGTTTTGCTCGTTCGCACCTGTGTAAACGGGGGTAAATAATAGCTCAAAAAAGTTTTCCAGAGTTCTCAGGAATGTACCTATCCCCGCCTCTGCTGCCACACGAGAGGTAATCAAGGCGGCGGTAAACAAAGGTTGGGGGGAAGAAAATGCTTCGGCCTTCATCAAGCAATTGGAAGACCAGGCGGGCGTTGTCGTGAAGAAATCGTAATCGGCTGATTAGTACTACAACGAGACTTTGTCATTCTGACGAGTGCAGCGAGGAAGAATCTCGTCTTTGCAAGTGACGCGCGATGCTTCGGCGGGCTCAGCATGACAGTTGCGCGGTCGAAGTCTCGTTGTAGTGTTAGGTAACTGAAAAGATTGAAGATTGGAAAGATTGAAGATCGCGTCCCGAGGCATCGTTCACACGGGCTGTGATCTTCAATCTTGAATCCTCAACACTTTTACACCAGGAGCTAAGCACACATGAACGGCCCCTACGTAATGGGTATCGACTTTGGCACCGAAAGCGTGCGGGTCGGTATCTTCGACCTGGAGGGCACACCGGTTGTTTTCGCCTCCCAACCCTACCCGCTTTACCATCCCCGACCTGGTTGGGCCGAACAACGCCCGCATGAGTGGTGGCATGCGCTGGTTATCGCCACGCGGGCGGCCCTCGTCGAAAGCGGCATCCCCAAGGAGGCGATCGTTGGCCTGGGGGCCGATTGCACAAGCTGCACCGTGCTGACCTTGGATAAACACTTCCAGCCCTTGCGCCCTGCCATTATCTGGATGGATGTACGCGCTGCGGATCAGGCACGGCGCATCGCCGCCAGCGAGCATCCCGCCCTGAAGTACAACGGCTATGGCAACGTGTCTGCTGAGTGGATGCCCTGCAAAGTGCTATGGCTCAAGGAAAATCAGCCGGAAATCTACCGAGAGGCCGCGCATGTGGGTGAGTTCATCGATTGGCTGACCTATCGACTGACCGGCGAATGGACGGCAAGTATCAATAACACGGCCATTCGCTGGTACTATGACCGGGCGGAGGGCGGTTGGCCCCAAGATTTTTATGAGCAAATCGGTCTGGATGATTTGCTGCCAAAGTTCCCTCAGCAGGTGCTGGATATGGGCGATACGGTTGGGCTACTGCTGCCTGATGTGGCAGAGGAATTGGGTCTGCCACCGGGCATCCCTGTGGCCGAGGGCGGCGCCGACGCCTTTGTCGCCATGGTCGGGTTGGATGTATTGCAGCCGGGCAAGCTTGCCTTCATCACCGGCTCCTCACATTTGCATCTGGGCCAGAGCGCCGTGCCATTACACGCCAAAGGCATTTTCGGCGCCTATACGGACGCTGTATTGCCCGGCCAATACACGGTCGAAGGTGGCCAAGTATCCACGGGCTCGGTGGTGAAATGGTTTAAGGATAATTTCTGCGGTAAAGAGGTGGCACAGGCTGCTGAAGGGGGTGTCGATGTGTACGCCCTCCTCGATGACCTGGCGCAACCCCTCCCGCCTGGCTCTGAGGGGCTGGTTGTGCTGGATTACTGGCAGGGTAACCGCACCCCCTATGTCGACCCGGAAGCGAGGGGCATCATCAGGGGGTTATCGCTCAAGCACACGACCGGGCATATGTTCCGGGCCATCATCGAGGGAATCGCCTATGGCACCGAGCACATCCTGCGCACTTTCCGCCAGAATGGCTATGTGGTGGAGGAGATGGTGGCAGCAGGCGGTCCAACGAAGAGCGATCTGTGGATGCAGATACATGCCGATGTGAGCAACGTGCCCATCACCTTGACAGCAGTGCCCGATGGCCCGGCCCTCGGCTCTGCCATCTTGGGCGCGGTTGCGGCTGAACTCTACCCCGATGTGCAAAGCGCCGCAAAGCAGATGGTACATGTGCGCCGTCGCATCGAGCCGGATGCGGCCATGCACGACGCCTACCAATTTTATGTCGAGCAATACATCGCCACCTACCCACCGTTGCAGGCATTGATCCAGGCAACAAGCCGGCACGTAGATGCGCAAAGCGCAGAAGCGTAGATGGTATGGTCTTCCCTGAAACATCGCTTGACCTTACGGGTGAACGCTTCACGGTCTATTATCGGCTGGTAGCCGAGGACCAGCAGGAAGCGAGGGCCAGGGCTTATGGTATCTGCCTGGAGCAAACGGTGGAGGTGTCTGCTGAGCTACTGGCCGACGACGCCATCCGGGCACAGGTCGTTGGTAGGATAGAGCATATGGCCGAGATAGCACCGAATCGCTACGAGGTTGCCATCTCCTATGCCGTCGAGACCACGGCCTTCGAGTTCACCCAATACCTGAATGTGATTTTCGGCAACACGGCGATGCAACGGGGCATTCGGGTTCTGCGTCTCGCTCTGCCCAACAGCCTGTTGCGACATTTCAAGGGACCACGTTTCGGCCAGTCCGGTATCCGCCACCTGCTAGATGTATTTGACCGTCCCTTGATCTGCACTGCTTTGAAGCCTATGGGTCTGGCAGCGAATGACCTGGCTGAGCTAGCCTATCAGATGGCGTTAGGCGGTATCGATATCATCAAAGAGGACCACGGCCTGACTGACCAGCCGTTCGCCCCTTTTACTGATCGGGTAGGGCGCTGCGCTGAGGCGATTCAGCGAGCCAATAGACAGAGTGGATATCGTTGTCTCTACATCCCCAACATCACCGGCCCTGCTGACAAGATCGTCGGCAGGGCCTACGAGGCGAAACGTCTTGGAGCCGGCGGTCTCATGATCGCGCCAGGGCTTGTGGGCTGGGACACGCTGCGAATGCTCGCCAATGACGACGTTCTGGCCCTACCGATCCTCTGCCATCCTGCTTGGCTAGGCACTTATGTCCTCCATCCGCATCAGGGCGTCTCACACCATGTCATGTTTGGCCAGCTTCCTCGATTGGCCGGAGCAGATGCCACTATCTTCGTAAACTACGGTGGAAGATTCCCCTTTACGCAGGATGATTGCCGAGATATCGAACGTGCTGTTACGATGCCGCTGGGAGAGCTCAAACAGATTTTCCCGATCCCGTCCGGGGGAATGGACCTGGCCAGATTGCGTGATATGCATGAATTCTATGGGACCGACGTCATATTCTTGATCGCCGGAGGCCTTTACGCCCATGGCCCCGATTTGTTGGAGAATGCTCGGTATTTCCGTAAAGAGGTAGATTCACTATAATTAGTAGTCATGACCTACCCTCAGAAACTGCGCCTTGGCGCCTTTTACCACATTTACAGCCAAGGCAATAATGGCGAGACACTTTTTCGCCAACAGCGCAACTACCGATATTTTTTGCATCTATACGCCCATCACATGACGCCGGTCGTATTCACTTATGCTTACTGCTTATTACCCAACCACTTTCATTTCTTCATCCGCACCAAAACGGCTGAAGAGCAGATTCGGAAAGGCAAGGAACCCCGCCAGCCCAGCAAACATGTTTCCAATCTGCTCAACGCCTATTCACGCGCTTTCAACAACATGTTCCAACGCTCAGGCGCTCTCTTCAAGCGACCTTTTGGCCGCAAACCGGTTGGCTCGCCAGCGCATTTTAACAACCTGATCGTATATATCCATCGCAATGCACAGCATCATGGTCTGATCGAAGATTTCCGTGACTGGCCTTTTTCCTCTTACAGTGCGTTCACCACCGAAAATCCTTCTCGCTTACAACGTTCGGAAGTTTTGGCCTGGTTTGATAGTAGAGCAACGCTAGTTGATGCGCACACTGTCGATGTTATCGCCGATGATATAGGCCATCTTCTTTCAGAGGATCTTGAGTAGGCTATATCACAGCTATAGACCTGACTGGTCTTAACCGGCATCGCACTTTACCACATATCCCAATCTTCTAACGATGCCCCGCAAGCACGCGCATCACTGAGACCAGTCAGGTTTCCTGCTGGACACGAGCTCTGCGCCAACCGCACGCCGTACAGCCTCTTCCCCTTCCCAACAACATTTCACCGCACGCAAAGACCTGACTGGTCTAAACTGACATCTCCCTTTACGAGGTGTCTCTGCCAGTCAGTGAAAACACGCAAGCACATACGTCGCTAAGACCAGTCAGGTCTCCGAGCAGCAAGCCTTATTCCGGAAAACACCACATTCACGCGCGCCTGGTTCAAGACGTATCATATCTTCGGCAGGCAGTACAACGACTCTTCGTAGAAGCCGATGTCGAGTGCATGTCCCTCGGAATAGACCTCAGCCCGCAATACATCCGATTCGACGGCGATCAGCAGTTGTCCGGCGACTTCGAGATCGTACTCAACCTGGGAACCGAGATAGGTTGAGCGACGCACGATGGCGGGGAACCCACCTGTTTCGGCATTGAGCATGATAGTCTCGGGACGTACGACCAAACGTACTGCATCCCCTGGTTGGCGCGCTTCTGTGGGTTGAGCCACACTGACTTGGCCGTCCAAGGTCGTTAGCGTCATTTTACCATCCGCTACAGCTTGCACCTGTGCATCCACGAAATTGGCCCGGCCGATAAAATTGGCCACGAATTCGCTGGCAGGGTGGCGGTAGATCTCCCAAGGAGGCCCCACTTGCTCGATGCGGCCTAAATTCATAACCACAATCCGGTCGGAGAGCGCCATCGCTTCCACCTGATCGTGAGTGACATAGACCGAGGTAATGCCCAATTGATGCTGAATACGGCGAAGTTCAATACGCATCTGTTCGCGCAGTTTGGCGTCGAGATTGCTAAGGGGCTCGTCCAGCAACAGCACTTTGGGTTCCATCACCAATGCTCGGGCCAGAGCTACGCGCTGTTGTTGCCCACCGGAGAGTTGGTTCGGAGCACGGTTCTCAAGCCCTGACAGCTCTGTTAGCTCCAGCACCTCCGCCACACGCTTATTGATATCCTGTTTACTCAGCTTTTTGATCTTCAATCCGTAAGCGATGTTTTCGTACACGCTCAGGTGAGGGAAAATGGCATACGACTGGAACACCATGGCCATTTCCCGCTTGTCAGGCGGCAACGGCGCCACATCCTTACCATCCAGGATGATCTCACCCTGTGTGGGGAACTCGAAACCGGCGATCAAGCGTAGTGTCGTGGTCTTTCCGCAACCACTGGGGCCCAGCAATGTCAGAAATTCACCTTGCTCGATAGTGAGATTGGCCTCGTCCACGGCCAACACTTCGCCACTACCGCCACGGGCCTGAAAGACTTTTGTCAAATTCTGTAAAGATAGGTAGCTCATAAGGCTTTCATTGTCAATAGATCTGGTGTGTATATAGTAGGCCGGGAGACCGGGAGACCAGTAGACCGGGAGTTGCTGTCGTAGCGAATATCGAGATGCGATTTTCCTGGTTTTCCGGTGTACGGGTTTAGCGGTTTACAGTTACTACTATTCTGCGGAAAGTTGGCGGTCGGCGCCGCCGATATCGAGATTTACGTCTGTATCAGAACGATAAGCCCGGCCCATGAAGAAATAGAACAGACCGATGGCAATCAGCACGATGGCGATTACGATCATGGCGTAAGCCGTAGCGATGTTCAGGCCACCTTGCTCAACCTCACTGAGGATTTGCACCGTGAGAATACGCCACTTGGGTGTTGTCAGAAAAATGATGGCGCTGAGCGAGGTCATGTGGCGGGCAAAGGCGAAGATAAGGCCGGCCAGAAAGGCCGGGGCGATCAAAGGCAGGGTGACGCGCCGGAAGGTAAGCTGGGCGTCAGCGCCAAGAGAGGTCGATGCTTCTTCGATGGCCGGATCGATCTGCTGTAAGGAGGCGACACCGGCGCGTAATGAGGCAGGTAGACTACGCACTGAATAGGCGGCGATAATGATATACGATGTTCCTACCAGCGCTAACGGCGCCCCGGCGAATATCAACATACTGCCTATGACCAGCAAAACCACAGTAAAAATCAAGCGGCGCCCCGGCATGATCATGTGCATGATGTAGCCGCCGATCGCGAGCAAGAGCAAGCCATGGGCGGGAAGTGGTACCTGTGAAAAGACATCGATCCAATCGGCGATGCTGGTGACGACCTTGGCGGCGGTGCCACCCAGCGAGCGTCCATACATCGCTAAGGCACTGGAAGGATACGGGCCAATAATAAAGGCAATCAATCCCGCCGTAACGAACAGGAACAGGATCGTCACCTGGCGCCGTTGTTTTGGCAGCGTACTATAGCGGGCGACGACCAGCAGAATAAGGGAAAGGATCAGGGCCACATTGGCAACAACCCAATCGCCCCCCCAGGCAGGAAGCCGATAGGCGAGGGCAAGGCCGGGTACAAGCCCAAGGATGACAATCACTATTTTTCGTGAACGATTTGACTGCACGTTGCTCATCAGGTAGAGCAAAAAAGCTACAAAAATCAGAATAAGCGCCGGAAGAGGGGGTTTGATAAAGGCGATGATAAATCCAATACCGAGAATGGTACCTGGGACAGCAGCCCCCAAATTCGAGACGAAATCAAGTCCCTCTTTGCCTGAAAACTGCCGTCGCACCACCAGGAAGGCGATGATCATGCCCAGGATGCCGGCAATTGGTGTGGCAATGGCCGCAAGGAAGGTGGTATCAAGGATCGCTTCCATGCCGCGAGAAAAGGCGATTTGATAATTCTCAAGTGTGAACGAGAAGTCGACACCCCAAAGTTTTGTAAAGGAGCCGACGGCGATGGAAAGGTATAAGACCGCCACCAGGAACAGGCTTAGCGTTGTCACAATGATGAAAGGCCAGCGGATGAACCATTCCTTCACCTGTAACTGGCCACCGGTGGGTTTTCCTGTCACCGAAACATAGGAACGCCGGCTAACCCAGTAACGCTGGACGATAAAAACGGTAAGGGTGGGGATAAGCAATACCAACGACAACGCCGCCGCTTTCTGTTGGTTGTACTCACCATTGACCGCCAGGAAGATCTCTGTAGATAGTACATTGCGCGTCCCCGTCAATAACAAGGGATTACCAAGATCGGCCAAAGATTCTACAAATAAAAGTAGAAAAGCCCCGGCAAAACCAGGTACTAGTAGTGGCAGTGTAACGCTGCGCAAGATGTGGAATTTGCTGGCCCCAAGACTCTGCGCCGCTTCCTCCATGGCAGGGTCCAGGCGCTCGAGCATGGCGCGGATGATCAGATAGGCGACGGGAAAAAAGGTGATGATCTGAACGAATACAAGGCCGTCGAGCCCATAGACATCATTGACCCCCACACCGAAGTTTATGCCCAACCAGTCCTTTGTGACCAACCCCGCTCTGCCGAAAAGCAGGATCACGGCAATGGCAATGGCAAAGGGCGGCGAAATGGTGGGGATGAGTGACAATGCATGAGAAACACGCTGAAAGGGATAGTTACAGCGCACCAAAGTGAAAGCGACGATAAATCCCAGCAGCGTACCACCTGTGGCTGTTGATATGCCCATGACCATCGTATCACGCAAGGTATTCCAATTGTGCCTGGCAAAATAGGGATCGACGTAGCGTTCAAAGTACTCAACCGAAAATGCCCCTGTTTCAAATGCGAAAAACCCCTGCACCACCACCCGCAACAGGGGCCACACCACAAACAGGAACACAAAAGCGGCGCTGATCAGCAGCCCAACCATCAGCACCGGATCCCGCCCAATCTGCTGAAATTCGTGGTAGCGCCGGACGATAGATTGTCGCAAACTTGATATCATAGTCTGCATCGGGGAATGAGAAAGACGGGAGTGTCAAGTAGCACTCCCGCCCTGGCGAAGAATTCGTGTTATTCTTTCAAGGTGTCTGCATTGGCGATTTCGTTGGTGAACTTGTCGACAAATGCTTTTTTGTTGGAACCACACCATTCGAAATCATAGTCGATCAAGTTGACTTTGAGCAGTTCAGGCATGGATGCCTCAGCGCCTTCAACGGTCGGCGCTTGATAAGCTCCATACTTGGGTCCCAATTCCTGGGTGTCCGGCTGCAGCGCCCAATCGTACCAGAGCTTGGCAGCTTCCAGATTCTTAGCGCCCTTGATCAAGCCCATACCACCCACTTCGTAGCCGGTGCCTTCTTCGGGGAAGCTTAAGACTAGTGGCAGGCCATTTTCGATCTGCTTGACAATGTCATGTGAGAAGACAATGCCAACGGCTGCCTCGCCGGCTCCTACAAATCGTGCGGGGGCCGATCCACTCTTGGTGAATTGGTTGACCTGCCCTGCGTACTCTCGCAAGAAATCCCAACCTTCCTCTTCTCCCTTGATCTGCAAGATGGTACAAAGAGAGGTGTAGGAGGTTCCAGAACTGGAAGGATGGGCAACCATGAGCTGGCTGGCCAGTTCATCTGCTAACAAGTCATCCCAAGAATTAGGCGCCTCAGTGCCCGGGTTCTCTGCCAGCCATTCGGTGTTGGTGGCAAAACCCAGCGAACCCACATAGATACCAACCCAGTTGCTATCAGGATCCAACATCAGATCCTTGTTAAGGATAATGTCTTGAGAAGCGGTTTCGTAGGGTTCCAAAAGACCTTCTCGCCCGGCAGCGATAAAGCTATCGATAGGGCCACCCCACCAGATGTCGAACTGTGGATTTTCTTTCTCATTGCGCAGCCGGGTGAGGCTCTCGCCACTGGACATTCTCACGAAATTGACGGTGATATCAGGATTGATTTTTTCGAACTCCGCCTTCATCCCTTCACACCATTCGACTTGCGGTGTACACAACAGATTTAGCTCGCCGCTGGATGCTTCCTGTTGTGCTAATGGCGGCGCGCAAGCTGCAACCACCAAAGCCAGAGCCATCAGCGCCAGTGCTACCCAAAAGATTCGTCGGTGAATCATGTTTTCTCCTCCAATTATAGAGAAACGAGTCGGTTGATACGCATGACAGCCGCTACCCAGCGGGCATGTCATGCTTTGAAAGATGCAGCGTCTGCACAGAATTCAACGCTGCACGTCAGACGATTGTAATACAAGTTCTGTGTGATTACCAACATGCTTTGTGGTGGTTCGATATGTTTATCTATTTGTCGTGTTACGTATTCCGTGGTCGAGTCGTGAGTCGTCCTGGTATAGACCCGTCGACTAAACAGATTGGGATGCATCGTTGCGTCGTCCCCAGGATTTATTTGCTTATGCTAGCCCTTCAGCCACCAATTCGACGATATCTTTTACTACAACGCCCTCGTCCGCTTCCTTGGAGGCGTCGGTGAGCATGGTCAGGCAGAAGGGGCAAGCGACGGCGATAGTGGATGCCCCGGAGGCTGCACATTCCTTGTAGCGCTCCATATTCACGGCCTCGTCGCCATGTTCCTCTTCTTTCCACATCTGCGCCCCACCGGCGCCGCAGCAGAAGGAGGAGTTACGCGCGCGTTCGAGTTCGATCACAGAGTCGGTCGTGATCCGATCCAGCACATCTCGCGGCGCATCGTAAATGCTGTTATGGCGGCCGAGATAGCAGGGATCGTGGAAGGTGATCGCACCCTTCTCGAGGATGTTGGGACTGATGCGACCTTGATCGATCAGTTCCTGGATCAATTCGGTGTGATGGATGACGTTGTAATCCCCGCCATATTGGCAATACTCCTTGCCCAACGCCTGCAAACAGTGTGGACAGGTTGCAACGATGCGTTTGGGGGCGACCTCGTTCAGCGTCTCGATATTTTGCGAGGCCATCTCGAAGAAGAGATATTCGTTACCCGAGCGGCGGGCGGCGTCCCCGGTACAGCTTTCTAGCTCACCCAGGACCGCGAAATTGACTCTGGCCGCTTTAAGCACTTTGGCGAAGGCTCTGGCGGTATTCTGTGCTCGCATATCATAAGCAGGGGCACAGCCCACCCACCACAGGATATCGAAGTCGGGGTTGGTCTCGACGGTGGGGATATCCAGCCCTTCGGCCCAAGCCATGCGGTCGGCAGCACTCATCTTCCAGGGATTGCCCGTGCGCTCCATACCCTCGTAAGCGGTCTGCAATTCGTCTGGGAACTCACTTTGCATGAGCACTTGATCACGGCGCATGTAAAGGATATCGAACATGGGCTCGTTACCTACCGGGCAGACCTCGATACAGGCGCCACAGGAGGTACAGGCCCACAGCGCCGGCTGGCTGATGGCGAAATCGAGCAATGTCTGCTCAGAAGCTTCACCCGCCGCCAGGCCATTGCTGTTGGCGTTGATATAGTAGCGTTTGTTGATCTCCAGGGCAGAGGGAGAGAGTTCTTTGCCGGTGACATAAGCGGGGCAGGCGTCCTGGCAGCGGTTGCACATGATGCAGGCATAGGGATCGAGGACGTGCTTCCAAGGTAGATCTTCAATACGCGCCGCGCCGAATTGCTCGACACTCTCATCGTCGAAGTCGATGGGCTCCAGGGTGCCCAATGAGGTGCGCTTGGGTTGCACCAGGAAATTGACCCCTGCCATGATCAAGTGGAAGTGCTTGGTTTTAGGAAAGTAGGGGATGAAGACCAGAATCAAGCCCAGGGCGATCCACCAGCAGGCGTGTTCCAGGAAGACCAAGGTCTCTTCACTCATACCCATCCACAAAAGACCCACCGTGCTGGCCCAGGGCTGGAACATATCATAGCCGCCCTCCAGAACTGTGGCGAAACTGACGCCCAGAAAGCGAAATCCAACATGTGCCAGGATGAAGCACCCCACGATCAAAGAATCACGCCTCATCCCCCCAGCTCTCACCTTGTCCATCAGTTTAACGTTATCCCGGATCTCCAATGCCTTGTCTTCTGTGATAAAGCGTCGCACCAGGAAGTAAATCACAGCGATGATGCTAGCGACGGTGAGGTAATCGGCCAGCGTTCGATAGAGATTGCCAAGGGTTCCCGTGCCCAAGAACTTGACATCAAAAAAGCCCTCGACGACATCGCCGAAATTCACCAGAAAGTAGAACATAAATCCCCAGGCTAGGGCGGCGTGAAAGAGAGTCGGCAGCGGTCGCACCTTCCACGTTGGTTTCAGCGTCACCCAATTCACCACTGCATGCCAGACACGGCTGTCGATGTTCTCATCATCGATATCTCCCTGGCCACGCCCGATGATATCAGCCACTTTTTTGAAAGCCCAATAGCCATTCCAGATGCTGGCCAGAACCAATGCAGCAAACAAGAGTTTTTCGACAGGTGAAAGCATGGTTCATCGACTCCTTTCGGGCAGCGCGGGGACGATCATTGTCGGCAATGTGAGGGGTAAAAACAACGAAGGAGAAGCCCGCACACTATAACGTAAGCCTTCTACCTCTGTCTAATCTCAATTGAGATGCTATATCGCACTGCGTCATGCTAACATCAGCCGCCAGCCACCGGTGGCACGATATACACCTCACTACCTGGCTCCAGCATCGTCCCTACCTCCGCCAGCCTCCTGATATCCGTGGCCTTCGCCGCAGTAAAATCTGAAAAAAATTTCGCTAAACCCCTTGACAATCGGGGGGGGGAGTGTATGCTAGCTACTATAGAAGCTACACCTCTTACCTCGGCTGCCAGGACTCCGCAAGCCGGGTGTCGCTTCCCACCGACGTTACCCACTTCTTCTTAATCATGCAGGATATCACGCTGGTGTGTAAGCTTAACATGTTGCCGGAAAACCATTGGGTAGACTTTTTGCGCGGCGTCTCAGCATGCAGAGGACTTGCCACGGCATATCTTGGATCCACATATCACCTGCACTAAA
>JAAENG010000458.1 GCA_024224665.1 Chloroflexota bacterium
ACCTGACAGATCCGCCGGGGGATGTACGACCGCCTACAGCGGTCGTCACCCACGGCTACTAAACAGCGCCGGATCAATCCGGCTATTTTCCCTATTTCGCATCGCTTTTCTTGCCGAACTAGCCTCATTCATGAGGCACTGTCATGTAGCACCGGGACTTTATCCCGGTGTGGGGCTCGCAAGACGACTAGTGATATTACCGGTCTATTTTCTGAACTTCCATTAGCGCTACCAAGACAGCGCTAAAGCGCTTACTACAAACCATGTGCACTCTTATGCGTAGACCTCATCGAAGCTGTTGTCTTCACGGCGACCGGCCAGGAATCCTCCGAACCATCCACCGGCGATGGCGATAACCACTGTGGCGAGCGCCCAAACACTGATTTCTGCGGCTACAATGGCGAGGCCGATTGCCATCAGGATACCTGCGAAAAGACCGGCCAATTGTGATACACGCTCTGAACGCTTACCTGCTATGCGGCCACCGACGGTTGTGCCGACCAGGGTCCAAATCAAGCCCAGAATCGCGAACGGTAGGCTGCGCAATGCGGCGTACAGAACATCTTGAGGTGGCGCACCACGTAGTTGAAATCCAAGTACGACACCATAACCGACATTGACAATGAGGGTCAGGGCTATGACAGCGACCAGGCCGATCATGGCGCCGATGATGACCCCTATCCAGTTCACTTCAGAAAATTTCGAAGCCATGTTTATTTCCTCCAAAAAATAGTGGTGATTTGAGTTGCGAATGCTTGCCTACAGCATAGAGAACTTGCGCTACTGTGTGTAGTGCCACTTGTCACGGCCCGGGTCATGTTCTGGGACATGACGGTCATGTGCATATGCAGTTGGTCCGGCATTTTCGGAGCGCAAAACCAGGCGAAAAACATACACGACGATCTTCACAGCACGGCAACGCCCAAACGATTCCTCAAGGTTGAACACTGTCAATGCCAAGAAACGTCCCATCGTCGCCTTAGCGCTACCATGAAATATCCCCTGGCATGGTATAATCCCCAGATGTGAAATCTATTCAAGTCGTCCAGACCATACGCCGAAGCTGGAAGAATTGGGCAGCCAGGTACGACAGAGACTGAGTCACTCCACAGATATGGCGCCCATCTTCAGATTATCGCTCGTATCTTCCTGGGTAGAGGGAGAACTACCATGAAAAGGATATCATCTATAAAGAAGTACCTAAATTGGCGGATTATTCTCGTACGCATACTCGTGAACGCACTGGTGTTGGGGATCACCGTCTTGATTTTGCCAAATATAAGATTTGTTAGTCCCTCGATTATCAGTTGGTTCTTTCTGGCCCTGGCACTGGGTGTACTCAATGCCATTATCAAGCCCTTGGTACAGATTCTGACATTGCCCTTCATTTTCACAACCTATGGCCTGGTCCTCTTTTTGATCAATGCAGCCATGATCGTCTTACTTGCCCTTTTATTCCCAGGCGCCTTTGCCATCAGCTCGTTGTGGGCTGCCCTGATCGGCGGCGCCATCATGGGGATTCTTAGCAGCTTTTTGGAAAGCCTGCTAGGCGTGTCCCCACCCATCCTCCCCGATGAAAACGAAGAGCTAAGAAAGAAAGTAGGGTATCAGACAGCCAGTTTATCTAGCATCGTCTTGCAACCCAAAACGGAAGGTCTTGCCGACAGCGGTATCACTATTCCCGTTCCCAATGACATGCAGGTCGATCTCACAGATAGAGACGTCGGCGTGACTGAGGAATCCCTACTTACAACGGAGCAGGTCGAGGCGCCGGTACCGGAAGCACCTATTGCCGGCGCACAACCACCGGATGAGGCTGGTGAGATCGAGGACAGCGATTTACCTGAGCGCGATGATGACTTGCCACCTGACGTGAAGGCAAGCAGTGCACTGCTGACTGATGATGACATTAAAACGGATGAAGTCAATCAGCAACAAGGATCACCTGGTCAGCCAAGCGATCCTACTGCACAAGAAAGCCTCAAAGAGCAGGTCCCGGCTAGTGGGGATAGGATGCCAGATTCATCTCACCCCCCTCAAAACGAAGATCCCCCAGATCCTCTTGTACAAACAGATCGCAGTAACGAGGAGGATGAACAATGAAACGTAGCTCACTGGATAAAATGCGCGAGAACGTGCGTCTGCAACAGATTTATAATGTCTTTTTGCGGTACGGGTGGGATTTACTCTTTGATCGTTGGGAACTGGTAGGCGAATTCCGCCATTCCATGCAACAGTGGGTATGGCAGCTACCAAAAGATATCGAGCCGGCCTCGACACCCGTCAAGGTGAGGTTGATGATCGAAGAGTTAGGGCCAACCTATGTGAAGATGGGACAGATCGTATCAAGCCAGGCATCGGTCATCCCGGCCGATTGGGAAGTCGAACTCGAAAGATTGCAGAGTGACGTCCCTCCATTTCCCTCATCCGAGGTACGGCAGGTCATTATCGAAGAATTGGGTGCGCCGCCTGAAGATCTTTACGCAAGCTTCGAACCTATTCCTTTTGCGGCAGCATCGACAGCACAGGTACATCACGCCACCCTAGAGAGTGGTGAACAAGTTGTCGTCAAAGTTCAGCGCCCTCATATCCAGAATCAGATGAAAGCAGATCTAGGCATCATGCAAAATGCTGCACGCGTGGTGTCCAAGCGCTCGGAATATGTTCGGGCCATTGATCTGGTGGGGATGCTCGAACAATTCAGTTCCAGTGTCTTGGCGGAGTTGGATTATGGCGGTGAGGCCTACAACGCCTTCCGTCTACGGGAGAATATGAGCACCATCGACGGTGTCAGTATCCCCGTTATTTATCCCAACCTATCCACCTCGAAATTACTTACGATGGAATTTGTCAATGGCGTGAAAATCACGAACCTTGAAGCCATTGACCGGGCCGGGCTCGATCGCGCCGTTCTCGCCAATCGATCCTTGCAGGCCACCATCAAGCAGATGATGATCGATGGCTTTTTCCATGCCGATCCACATCCGGGTAATATCCTGGTGGATCTGACAACGGGCGCCATCTATTTTATCGATACCGGCATGGTGGGAGAGCTGGACCTCAACCAGCGACTCAACATCATCCAATTGATCTACGCGCTCCAGCAGGCAGATGTAAGTGCCATGGCGCAGATCATGCGCGCATTGAGCACGCCCTTCATCGACACTGTAGATGACAAAGCTTACTATCGCGACTTCGAACGCAAGATCGGCCGCCTCATGTACTCGGGTACGGCGCCGATGGGTCAATCGGTCAGTGTGGCCTTCGACCTACTGCGAGAGCATGGACTGCGCCTGGATCCCGCTTTGACCATGGCGATAAAGGCCATGATGCAGGCAGAAGCGATCTCGTCGTTGCTCTATCCCCAAGGTGGAATGGTGAACGAAGGTGTGGGGATGATCAAAGAGATGGCTATCGAGCAAGTCACGGCTGACAGGATCGTGGAGGTAGCAGGAAAACAACTTTCGATGAGCGCCAGAGAAGTGTTCAAACGCCTGCCCAGCCTGCAGGAGGCGACGACTAAATGGCTGGACCAATACCAAAAAGGTCGTTTTGAAGTGTACGTGGACACATCCGACCTGGCCAAAGAGGTCGATAAGATCAGCGGTTTCGGACGCCAAATCGTCATAGCAATCATGCTGGTTGGGATGATCATCGGCTCGGCTATCGCAGCGTCGGTCTTACCAAGCTCCGGGCTCACCGGACCGTTCTGGGATTTTATCTACCGGTTGGCCTATTTCGGATACATTTTCGCCATGGCAATTGCCATTCTCATCGTCCTAAGACTGGTATGGCGCTGGTTCCGCGGCGACAAACCTTATGAGGATTGAAAATAGCATCTGACACCAAGTAGCTATGGAGCAACAGTCGGCATCCAAGTATCATCGACGTTCTCAGCCGCTACAGGCGAGGCGAATTATCCTTAGGAAGCCCAAATACTATTAGCCGGATATCTCCTTTCGACATATTTGCCTGTGCTATGCTATTCTTTCCGTGATAGGAAGCGAATTTTTAGCGAATTTCAAGAGCTATCTGGTTAGTACTACAACGAGACTTTGTCATTCTGACGAGTGCAGCGCCGAAGAATCTCGTCTTTGCAAGTGACGCGAGATGCTTCGGCGGGCTCAGCATGACAGTTGCGCGGTCGAAGTCTCGTTGTAGTGTTAGTGTGGCCTAGTTTACATCGATCCTAAAAACCCAATCACTCAAAAGCAAACGGAGAAACCCAATGAGTACACCAGTCGAACTAATCGTTGCAGCATTCCAGACAGAAGATGGCGCTGAAAACGCGCTCAAAGAACTCAAACAAGCCAAGAAAGAACATCTCATTAAGATCGATAACGCCGCCGTTATCCGTAAGGACGCGAAAGGCAAGGTCCATATCAAGGAAACCAAGGATATGGGCGGCGGTAAAGGCGCTGCCATTGGTGGCGTCGTTGGCGCAGCCATTGGCGTGCTGACCGGTGGTGTTGGTTTTGCAGTGATAGGGGCCGGCGCCCTCGTGGGGGGTCTGGCAGCCAAACTGAGTGACGGCGGCTTCAAAGATAGTCGCCTGAAAGAGATCGGCGACAGTCTTACACCGCAATCATCTGCGATTGTAGCTGTGATCGAGCACAAGTGGGTGGATGAACTGGAACGAGAAATGGCAGAAGCAGGCGCACAGGTCTTGACCGAGACCATCTCCGCCGACATCGCCACACAGCTTGAGGCCGGTGGCGAAGTAGCCTATTCCCTGCTTGGCAGCGATGAAGGTGAGGCTGCCAGCCGTGTGGCCACCAGCGAGGATTCTGTGGAGGTCAGCCAGGTGGTGGCGACCGCCGAAGGTGTCGAAGCCATACATGCAGTTGCTACCGAAGAAGGTATTGCCGCCGAACATCTCATCGAAACTGATGATGCCGTCGCCTACGAGGCCGCCGTCGTAACCGATGACGCCGTTGACTACGTCGGCGTTGTTGCTACGGACGAAGGTGTGGTTGGCGTCGCCGCTTCCGGCGTTATCGAAGATGCCGGTGAAATCGCCGCTGAAAGTGACAGCGAAGCTGAAGATGAAAGCGGCGCTGAAGAAGGCGAAGACAAAGCTTAGAATCCTTGCTAGATTCTCAACATAATAGACCCTGAAGGCCTTACCGACCTTCAGGGTTTTCTTTTCTCAGGCCTATATTGACAAAGCCCAGGCGCGGAACGGATTATGCCAAGAATCCTAAAACCATCGTATAATCAGCGTGTATCACTTATTCGGAGGCTTTGGCATGCACACCCCTATTAAGATAGCGATAACGCTACTACTCGCCCTGTTTCTGCTGGCTGCTTGTAACGACAAACCGGACCCCACGCCCACACAGGAGCCCAAACCCACCAGCGCGACCGCCGCGACCGCTTCGCCAGTAGCGACCGCTTCGCCAGTAGCGACCGCCACAGCGCCTCCACCACCAGAATCGACCCCAACCACACCCCCTGAGCCCACGCCCACCGAACAAGTACCACCAGAGTCCGAGGAACCGCTCTATCTCAGCATTTTCTGGCACCAGCACCAGCCGGTCTACTTCAAAGATGCGGATACTGGCGTTTACCAGAAACCCTGGGTACGCCTTCACGCGACCAAAGATTATGTCGATATGGCAGCCATCCTCGAAGGATATCCTGAGATCGTGGCCTCTTTCAATCTCACCCCGTCCCTACTCCGCCAGTTGCAGGATCTGGAAGCTGGGGCGAAAGACCTCTATCAAGTGTATACAGAGATCCCGGCCGAAGATCTGACTGGGGATCAAAAAGCCTTTATCCTCAGCCATTTCTTCGATATCAATCCTAAAATCATCGCCCGCTTCCCACACTATCAACAGATCGCCGGTGGCCGTGAAAACAGCGCTAACTGGGATACCCAGACCTGGCTCGACCTGCAGGTGCTGTTCAATCTCGGCTGGACTGATCCCCAGTGGTTGGAAGAGCCACCCCTGGCCGGGTTGGTCGCCAAAGGTCGAGATTTCACCGAGGCAGACAAAACTGTCATCCTGGACGAACATGCCCGCCTGGTAGCAGAGGTCATCCCTCTGCACAGACGCCTGCAGGAGGATGGCCGAATCGAAGTGACAATGACGCCCTTCTTCCATCCCATCCTCCCCTTACTTTTCGATAGCGAACTGGCGCGGGTAGCTGTGTCCGATATCGAGTTGCCACAACATTATAGCTATCCTTTGGATGCAATCGCGCAGGTGAAATTGGGCGTTGATTACTACGAGGAGACCTTCGGGCGATCTCCGACAGGCATGTGGCCGGCAGAGGGTGCAGTCGCCCAGGAAATCGTCAACATGGTGGCCAAAGAGGGTTTGTCGTGGATGGCTACTGATGAAGAGGTGCTGGCACGCAGCCTGGGCCAAACCGGCTTTGCCCGTAATGCTGAGGACACCGTGCAGAACGCCGATGCCCTCTATCGCCCTTACATTGCCAGCAGCCGCAACAACGAGCTGTATGTTCTCTTCCGAGATAAGGTCATCAGCAACAAGGTGGGCTTCACCTACAGCGGCACGCCTGGCGCAGAAGCGGCGCAGGATTTCATCGACCGCATCCTGGCCATTCGTACCCAATTGGAAAACGAAGGTGCAGCGGGGCCCCACCTCGTCAGTGTGATTCTGGATGGTGAAAACGCCTGGGAACACTATGAAAACGATGGCAAGGAATTCCTGACCAATCTCTACCGGCTGTTACAAGAAGAACAGGAGCAAGGCACGATCCAAACGATCACACCCAGCCAATTCATCGACCAGTATCCGGATCAACCACGTCTGGAAAAACTCTGGGCCGGGAGCTGGGTAAGCCCCGATTACCTCACCTGGATTGGCGAAGAAGAGGAAAACCGGGCCTGGGATTACCTGGGCAGGGTACGTAGCTACGCCGCCGCCAAGCAGGGTCGGGTAGAGGACGATATCATGGCTGAGATCATGGACGCCATATACACCGCCGAAGGCAGCGACTGGTTCTGGTGGTATGGTTCCGACCAGAACAGCGGCGATGATGGCAGCTTCGATGAACAGTTCCGGCGCACGCTCATGCGCGTCTACGAAGCAACCGCCGATCCGATCCCGACCTTTTTGAAGATCCCGGTCATCCCTCAAGCTGTCCAACCCCCTGCGGCCGGCCCCAGCGATAGCTTCACTCCAAGCATCGATGGTATCGCAAGCGATGGTATCGCAAGCGATGGTGAATGGGATGCGGCAGGCTACTATCTGGAAGAGGGTGGGGCGCAGGCGACTCCCAACCAGGTGATTAGCCAGATCTGGTATGGATTCGATCAGGATAATCTTTATCTGCGCGCCGATGCCCGCCGTCCCTGGGCGAATGTCAGCGACGATGTACGGGTGGGATTCTATCTCACTCAAGCGGGCGCCTCCACCGAGCAACCATTCAGCCGCATCTCGCTAAGCACAGGTAGTGAACGGACATTGCTTGGGTTCAACGCCCATATCTTAGTCGAGACTGCGATTCAGGGCGATTCGGCCAGTGCTACGTTGTACGCTGTCGATGGGGAAGGCAATTACGTGAGCTCGGTAGAAAATCTAGCGGTAGGTGTCTCAGGTAGCACATTGGAAGTTGCGCTGCCTTTCAATGACTACGGAAAACCTGATTCAGGTGACCGCATCAAAATGCGTTTGGTTGTCAGTGAAAACGAAACTCGCGATATTCAGGCCGCCCCCGGCGCCGGCCCAGCCGAGTTAATCGTGCCTGATCTGGGTTTTAGCACGCCGATCCTCTCGCTGCCAGACCCGGCCGGCGATGACCATGGCCCGGGCAGCTACATCTACCCCAGTGATGCCGTTTTCGCCCCCAAGGCCTATGACCTGATCCAATTCGATGTGGCCGAGGATGACTCCAATCTGATCTTCAAATTCGCCTTTGCCGGCCCCCTTAACAACGACTGGGGCGCGCCCAACGGCATGGGCATCCACACATTGGATGTTTATATCGATGCGGTCGAAGGAGGCGCACGCAAGCTCTTGCCAGGACGTAATGCATCCCTGACCGAGGACAATGGTTGGGAAATCGCACTTTGGGCCGAGGGATGGACCCCGGGTTTGTACGGTACACCAGCAGAGAGCGAAACCGCTCCCCAACAGATCGGTGATGCCTCGACCCTTAACATCCTCAGTGATCCCGGCCAGCGCAAGATCACGATACGAGTTGCCAAGAAAACGCTGGCGGATGCTTTGGGGACTTCGATCACAGATCTTTCGCCGCAAGATTGGGGTTACCTCGGTATCGTCATGGGCCAGGAAGGCTTCCCCGCCAGTGGCGTCTGGCGTGTCCGAGACGTTAATACTCAAGAAGAGCAATGGCGGCTCGGCGGTGCACCACCAATGAGTACCACCCACACCCGCATTATCGATGTGGCCTATCCCGAGTACTTTGCGATCCGCCAAGAGGACGCCCTCAGTGATTTCGTGCCAGCCAATGTCGGTGGCAGCCAATTCGATGCGCTCACAGCCGATGATTTCGGCCAGCTTCTGCTAGTTTATGGCAAGTAAGGCTACATTATGAAAGTTAACTTATTAATCCGGTAATAACAACCTGACAGATCCGCCGGGGGATGAATCCCACGGCTACTCGTCAGCGCCGGATCAATCCGGCTATTTACCTATTTCGCGTCGTTTTTCTTGCCGAACTAGCGTCATTCATGAGGCGCTGTCATGTAGCACCGGGACTTTATCCCGGTGTGAGGCTCGCAAGACGACTTGTGGTATTACCGGTCTATTTTCTGAACTTCCATCATGTCGCCGGTCCGCCAGACCACAACGAACCAAACCAAACTGTCGCTGAGCCAGGGATTGGATCCCGTCGGGATATCCCGTCAGGATTCAACTCCGCTGGAAGGCGATGTCGTGCGGCTGATCTGACGAGGATCACCATTTCGCTCGACGGAAGAGCGATATGAATGTGACAGTATAGAGTTCGTGAACAATCCATATTCGAAGGTTGCCACAGCACTCGAAGCGTTATAGAATCAGCCATGGTTACAAGCGAAGGCACGGTTTTAAGTATGGATTTCTCGCCACGAGATAAATCGATGTCGGACATCGTCTCGTTGCTGGCGAGAGTACCTTATTTCAGGTCTCAAGCCATCGAAGTGATCGAAGCGTTAGCGGAATCCTCGCGACGCGCGACATTCGAAGCAAGGGCGGCCATTTTTCTTGAAGGTAACCCGGTGTACGGGTTGTACATTATCGAAAAAGGTGTGGTAAAAATCAGTCGCACTTCGAAGGATGGGCGTGAATATATCCTGCACATCCTCTATCCAGGTGATACTTTCAACGGTGTGGCTGCAATAGATGGGGGTCCCAACCCGGCGACGGCAACGGCGTATTCTGATGTCGTTGTATGGTGTATCCGCCGGCCTGATTTACGACGGCTGGCCAACCGATATCCCGCGCTCTCCTGGGCGCTGGTCGAAAGTATTTCGCGGCGAGCACGCCATCTCCTGGGTGTTGTCGAAGATCTGGCCATGCGCAATGTTCGCGGCCGCCTGGCGCATCTCTTGCTGGAAGAAGTAGAATCCCGAGACGCCCAAGCTGTGCCTCGCATGATGACACAAGAGGAGATGGCCGGTCGCCTGGGCACGGTACGCGAAGTCGTCGGCAGAGCGCTGCGGGGCCTGACGGCCGACGGGATCATCGAATTCGACCGGCATAATATCGTCATTCTTGATCTTGAGCGCTTGCGAGAAGAAGCCGACGTGTAAGGGTAAGGGTGTGTCCTAGATGAGTTATTGGCGAGCCCATGCGCTCTGTTCTATAGCCAGATTGTGAGAAAGGTCCTCCCAGAAAGCCTTGGACTGGGTAGGGAAGAACGAAGTGGAGGAAATAACTAATAGTGAACGATTAATTATTGGTTATTCGTTATTACTTATTTGACTGACGCTTCTCGAGCAGCAGCTCTTGCAGGTTAGTTTGTTCCCAACTCATTTAGGACACACCCTAATGATTTTCAAGGCACCATTCACAATTAGCACTTGGGTTTGGGGTATCTGAATACATGTCTGAATCTAAGGCCAAAGACGTGGGACTTAAGTCGCAGCCTTTTTGGCACAGGCGCGATAGTCTTGATCTGTCATGACTGAGTTTCTGCCATTACCAAGCATCGACAGCGAACTCTGCACTGGCTGTCGGCGCTGCGTTGACATCTGCCCCACAAACGCGTTGGCTCAAGTCAATGACAAAGCATTTCTCAAGTATGCAGAACTTTGTACCTATTGCACGGCCTGTGGAGACGTCTGTCCTGAATACGCGATTTCGTTGCCATTTCTAATTGTCGTGGCGCCAGAGAATCCGACCGATGCGACGAAACCTGACTAAGGCGAATTCCCAAAACATGATCCAGAGATTTGTTTTACGGATAAGGTTGGACTTGCCACCTGCCACACACATCGACAAAAAGTCGTCGATCATTTTGCGTAAGCGCCTACAATTATTCCAGACTTCGCTGATATAAATGACTTGGTGACGAAGTGATCACCTTGCCACCTTGTCACCCCTTCACCTTGTCAGATAAGAGACCAAGATCGACAACTTTTTGTCGATGAGCTTGAATTAGTGCCCAACCAATCAGGCGATATGCAAACCGTAGGAGTTTTGATCTCATAGCACCTGCGGTTCGCTTTCGGATATGTACCCCAATCATTTCTTACCAAATTCCACCCCAAAGCTCAACGAGGAGGCAGGACCCATGAAACGAATGATTCCCATCGTGCTCGTTCTACTGGCGCTACTTTTAGTACTCAGCGCTTGCGGAAGACGTGGCACTCCCACCCCAGAGGCGGCACTAGAAGTAGATGGCGCCTTACCAAAACGTGCGCTCACCGTAGCGCAAGAACGTGGCCTGTCGCCCGACGATATCTATGCGGCCATGAAGACCTACACACCTAGCGGTATGCACGACGATTACTACATTTTCGCCTCAGGCGGCCATTCGGGCAGTCTCATCGTCATCGGCATCCCATCGATGCGTATCCTCAAGAACATAGCTGTGTTCACGCCTGAGGCCTGGCAGGGCTATGGCTTCGGCGAACTCGGAATCGAGGAAATGCTAGATGCAGGCAATGTGGATGATACAGAGATCCGCATGGGCGACACCCACCATCCCGCCCTCAGCGAGACCAATGGCGACTACGATGGCCAGTACGTCTTCATCAACGACAAGGCCAACGCTCGCGTTGCCGTCATCGACCTGCGTGACTTCGATACCAAGCAGATCGTCAAGGATCCTAACATCATCAGCAATCACGGCTCCACTTTCGTGACGCCCAACACCGAATATATCATCCAAGGTACGCAATACTCCACGCCTTTGGGCTGGGAATACGCTCCCATCGAAGAATATGAGGAGAAATACCGGGGTGTGATCACGTTATGGGCGTTCGATAGAGAAGCTGGCCGTATCGATCTGGATAAATCGTTCAGCATCGAAGTGCCGCCTTACTGGCAAGACCTGTGCGATAGCGGCAAGCTGGCCAGCGATGGTTGGGCCTTCTGCAACAGCTTCAACGCTGAAATGGCCACCGGCGGCATCGAAAAAGGCAATCCGCCTTTCGAGGCAGGCGTTAGCCAGCGCGATATGGACTACATGCACATCTTCAACTGGAAGAAAGCGGCAGAAGTCTATGAGGCGGGCAAGACCGAGGAGATCAACGGCATGCCGGTGATCCGCATCCCCACATCTATAGAGGAAGGCATCCTTTATCTGGCGCCTGAGCCGAAAAGCCCGCATGGCAATGATGTAACACCCGATGGTCAGTACATTGTGGTTTCAGGTAAACTCGATCCTCACATCACCGTTTATGACATCGACAAGATTAAGCAGGCCATCGCCGATGAGAACTGGACACATGATCCATTTGGCATCCCTGTACTTGATTTTGACGCTGTCAAACACACCCAGATCGAGGTAGGTCTGGGGCCGCTCCACTCCATCTTCGATAACCAGGGTTTTGGCTACACCAGCCTCTTCATAGATAGCGCCGTGGCTAAGTGGACGGTCGGCGGCGAAAAGCCTGAAGATTGGCAACTGGTGGACACGCTGAAAGTGCAATACAACATCGGCCATCTTACGGCTGCTGAGGGTGATACTGTTAGCCCGGACGGCAACTATGTGCTCGTGCTGAATAAATGGTCGGTGGAACGCTTCCTGCCGGTTGGGCCACTACTGCCGCAGAACTTGCAGCTTGTCGACATCAGTGACGGCAACTTCCAGGTGATCTACGACATGCCGATGGGCATCGGCGAGCCACACAACGCCCAGATCATCAAGGCTGACAAGATCAACGCCTGGACCGCCTATCCCGAAGTGGGCTGGGACCCGATCGCCCAGGCGCCATCGCCCTATGGCACTCAAATCGGCGAGGAACGGATCGAGCGAAACGGTAACGAGGTTGAGATCTTTATGACCTCTGTCCGCTCGCACCTCAACCCTGAACATGTCGAGATCAAGGCGGGCGATCACGTGACCTGGCATATCACCAACGTCGAAACCTCAATCGACTCCACCCACGGCTTCAACCTTGGCGGCCAGAGCATCAGCCTGAGCCTCGAGCCCGGCGAAACGGGCAGTTTCGAGTTCACCGCCGACAACTCTGGCACCTACGCCTTCTATTGTACTGAATTCTGCTCCGCTTTGCACTTAGAGATGATGGGATATATGATGGTTGAGCCATAGCGCTTCATCATAATAAGTTCCCCCTCCTGCCGTGCAGCATTTGCAGTACGGCAGGAGGGGAGAATCTTATCTCAAATCAAAACAAAGGAGCACCGATGTCTGAAATCACAGAAAATGTTCTGGGGCCGCGCGTCCCGGACGAAGAATTCAAAGCGCACCGTGGCCGCTATCTGGCGCCCATCATTTTATTTTTGTCGGCGGCATTGTTGCTGTTGATCTCGATGTTTCTTCCGTATTGGCAACTGACGCTCAATGCCCCGCAATACCCACAGGGTCTGACGATAAAAAGCTACTTAACGCGTCAGGAGGGCGATGTCGCCGAGATCGACGGTCTCAACCATTACATCGGCATGCGCCCATTAGCCGAAGCGGCTACTTTCGAGCGCTCGATTTCTATGATCGGCGTGATCGTGCTCATTCTACTTATCCTGGCGGCGGTGTTTATACACAGCAAATGGGCGGTGCTATTGGCTTTACCGGCCCTGCTGTTTCCGGTCATATTCATTGCGGATCTGCAATACTGGTTGGCGGATTTCGGCCAGAATCTCGACCCTAAAGCCCCCCTTTCCAGCAGTATCAAACCCTTCGTACCCCCAGCCTTGGGGGAGGGTATTATCGCCCAATTCAGTACGTGGGCTGTACCCGATGTGGGGTTATGGCTGGCGATTTTGGCCTCGCTATTGACGCTGGCCGGTTTGTTTATGGCCCGTCGCGCATACAAACCATTGCTGCAAACGCAAGCACAAGCTGCGTGATGAGTCGATCGTTGCGATTACGCCTTCTCCTCTCTTTGCTTTTCGTTGCTGTGCTGGTTTTTACGGCCGTTTCGGTCGATGCACAATCAACGACCTTCGATCTCAATGAAGCACTGGCAGCCGCCCAACCCGGCGACACGATTGTCGTCCCCGCCGGCGTCTATCCAGGACCATTGACCATCGACAGGCCGGTCACTCTGGAGGGCGAAGGCTGGCCGGTGATCGAAGGCACGGGTGAGGGTGATGTCATCACCGTCGAAGCGCCCGATGTAACCCTGCGTGGCTTCGTCATACGCAACAGCGGCGATTCGCTGGATACGGAAGATGCGGGCATCACCGGATTGGCGCCCAACATCACCATCGAGAACAATCGCTTTGAAGATGTGCTGTTCGGCATCTATCTCAAGGATGCACCCGACAGCGTCATCCGCAACAACGAAATCCACTCGAAGGAACTTGCTGTGCCGCGCCGCGGCGACGGCATTCGCCTTTGGTACAGTCCCGGTGGTCTGCTGGAAGGCAATCATGTAATTGATGTCCGGGATGTGATCATATGGTTCTCACCTGACTGCATCCTACGAGACAATGTCGTGGAAAATGGCCGTTATGGCCTGCACTTCATGTTTTCGGACAATCAGATCGTCGAGCGCAATGTCCTACGCAACAACTCCGTAGGCGCGTTTTTGATGTATGGCCGAGGGCTGACGTTACGCGAAAATCTCATAACCGACAATCATGGTCCCAGCGGTTATGGTGTAGGTCTCAAAGATGTGGATGACATCGTGGCAGCAGGTAATCGCCTGGTAGGCAACCGCATCGGCCTTTACGTGGACAACTCGCCGCGCGAGACCAACGCCACCGCGCTGTTCGACAACAATCTCCTGGCCTATAATCAGATCGGCCTAAACATGCAGCCTCTGACCAAACGCAATACCTACACCAACAACATCTTTCAAGAGAACGGCGAACAGATCGCCCTCACCACCAGCGGTGAATTGACAGGCAACGACTGGTCGCGCGACGGGCAGGGTAATTTCTGGAGCGACTACGTTGGCTTCGACGCGGATGGTGACCGCATAGGCGACCTGCCCTATCGCTCGCAAAGCTTCTATGAAGACATGATGGAAACCTATCCGGAGTTGCGCCTGTTCCAGCTCAGCCCATCCAGCGACGCTCTGGACATGGCCGCCAAAGCCTTTCCCATTTTCCAGCCCAAGCCCAAAATGGCCGACGACCGCCCACTGATGTCGCCTCCCGACCTGCCTACAATCCCCGGGCTGACCCCGCCACCCACCGCCGCTAATTTACTTGTTGCGGTTATCATGCTCGCCCTTGCCGTTATCATCCTCGCTTTTGGCACGGGAAACGTGATGCGAAAGACGTAAGGCGTGGTGCGTGTTGCGTGTTGCGTGTTGCGTGTTGCGTGTTCTCTTCTTGACTCCGTAATTCCCACCGACCAAACGACCACACGACCACACGACCACGCGACCAAACGACCAAACGACCAAACGACCAAACGACCAAACGACCAAACGACCAAACGACCAAACGACCAAACGACCAAACGACCAAACGACCAAACGACCA
>JAAENG010000459.1 GCA_024224665.1 Chloroflexota bacterium
AGGTCGTTTCTTTGTGTTTAGCGGCTGAAATCAGGTTCTTATGCTCCATGAACAAGTTGAAAAGACGCTCTCTGTGTGCAATCGTGGTCATGAGGAGCTTGCGCCCAACCCATGCGAAAGGCTGCAGTTTAACGTGACTCTGCATCCACAGGTGCAGCCCTTCCGTCACCTCCGGCCAAGCCGGGTGCATATAGTCGTCAACGAATACAATCCCACCGGGGCACAGTGTCTGCTCGGCCAATACCAGATCAGAGAAGACGTGTGCCTTCGTATGGCCACCATCAATACTGAACAGCCGTGGATGCTGCCCACCTAATGCCTCAAGGACATTGCCAGCATCAAGCGTAGTGGAATCAGCTTGCACAATCGCAACGGTTCCGGGGGCTGTTCCGTACTGGTGCAAATTCTCCTTGAAGACATCTAAATCACCTTTACCAGACTGGTCAATGTTCAGCTCCTGTGATGCAAAAACATCGAACGCCGCTGCCGCCTCGCTGGGGCGCCTAAGCTGATCCATCGCCAAGAAGAAGGTTCCATGATATACCCCAATCTCGACAACTGACCCTTGTATATCTAGTTGCTCATGAGCTAACTGTGCAACCTCTAACGCCCCAAAGACCTCCTTTCGCATCCATCCCTGCACATTTGGGTGACCAACATCCCGGTAATGCAATAGGCGTTGCCGCCATTCAGGCAACTCTTCTGTTAGAGGTCGTACAGAGGGGGGGGCTAAGGACACCTGAGCCAGCGATCTCAGTCGATTCGCTATCGACTTCAGTCGATCTGCCTTAGACGAAGTCTGTGATCCCTCACTGATTGCCCCCCCAGCTGGCAGATCATTGGAACAGCTTAGTGTCGGCAGCATATTGGCCGTTAAATTGGTAACCTGACCTTGACCCGCAGGTATCCAGCCAAGCCATCTGTGCCCGCCGGTAGCAAGTGAGTCTACAAAAAACCCCTCAGGCCCTCCTAAGAGGTGCTGATAGTGATTATCCTGCCAGCTATTGCGTTTCCGATCCTGGGCTCGCCTATAGGATTGCTCCGGAGTACGGTAGTTATATTGCTTGATCGGGATCGATAGCGTACGCATTGGAAGGTCTGGTGGGATAGTG
>JAAENG010000460.1 GCA_024224665.1 Chloroflexota bacterium
ACATACTTCAACATCGATTCGAACTCTTGGCGAATCTCTTGTACAATCTCTTCTGAGTTGGATGACATAGCTTCTCTCCTGGTTTGTTTGTAGGTCGGTTGTTTTGACACCTTCAGTTTACCAGATATGCTGTGTCTCCAGCTCATTTAGGACACACCCAAAGAATTTTTGGTTTGAAGGCGAAAGTAGTCAGTCCACTTGAATTGATACAGGAGTTGGAACATGATAGTTGAGGCAAGACCTTTAGTAGATATAACCCAAGAAGCAATAAAAGTGCTTTTTCAAAAATTGGGTACGGTAAATACCATACGGTTTTTGAACCAATTTACTATTGGTTATGGAGATTATATGGAAGAAAGAGAAGAATTATTCGGACATTTAACATTGGATGACATGATAAATGACATAAAACAGCATCAAGAAGTTCCTCCTAAAAGCCCCTGATACGTTTGTGGTATCTTCTCAATATTTCGGGGAGAGTGCGTCGCATTGACCAAGAACAGGCCGATTCGCCCCAGTGCGCTCGGTCAATGCGATGGACTTGCCCCGCTTTTTTGAGGTGACCTGAATGCGCACAAAAAGGGTGGCGGAATGCGTGATCCGGCCCAGGGCGAATTCAATCGGCTTGGGGAATGGAACCCGGTATTTGCGGATGTCGATGTGGGTGATATATGGGGCATGCTTCCTTGACTCGTAGCCCTGCTCCATACATGAGGGCGGCCAGAAGATAAGTTTCGCCACTGAGATTGCTCAAGAGTGCGGCTGCCTCGGCATCATCCAGAGGTAATTGCAGCGCCTTGACCGATTTTTACATATGTACCTTGGGGATTGCTTCGGAGTTACGCCCACTACTAAGGAAACAATGTTATGGTAAGTTGTTTCCTTCCTTCATGCAGGGGGCGCAGCACCCCTGGGTTACTCGCAATGACTGACAGGGGTTTAATCCTTGGATGGTTACATAGTTCGCCAAGTCGCGGCTAAACGTCAGTCCCCTACCACCGGCCTGATATCCCAACCAAAATCTTCAACCCGGATCTCGGTACTGTTTCCCGGCCAGTAGAGGTGTGTCCAATAACTGGCGCCACGTAGCACCGAAGGGTTTCTGCCTTTCGTGACAATGATATGGTTTGGCGGCATTTTGGCAAAGTAATCCTTGCGGGTCAGAGGTGAACGACCCAACGTAGGGTCCATCGCAGTCCAGCCCACGCCAGGCAGATAGACTTCCAGCCACGAATGCTCGGTGCGGGCCAAACCTTGCTCGCCGTTAGCCAAAAAACTCAATCCCTCCAAATAGCGCGCGGGATATCCTTGTGCACGGCTCAAGGCCATCACCAGCGACGAGTACTCGGTGCAGTCTGCGCCCATGTCACCCAGTGCAGCTTGCGCCCCCCAGTCATGTCCGTTGAAGGTATAGACCAATTCGTCACCCGCGTAATTATAGAAAGCTCTTACCTGCCTGCAGGGATCTTGAATATCAGCGGCCAATTGTTTGGCCAGGGTGACGATCTGGGGGTTATTGGACTCCACATGTAATTCGGGCTCGGTCAATAAATCGGGAACAGCCCCTTCACAAGTCTCGAGGTCGTAGATCAGGTCGTTGGCCGTCACCCGCACCTTGACTTCAATCTCGACCGAACTGCCCGGGGGCATATCTATCAGGTCGAATTCAGCATAGCGGTTACCATATTCGTCATCGATAATCTGGTAGTTGGATGGTGATATGCGCAATGATTCGACCCTCTGATAGGGGGGGACATCGCCGATCAGCGCGACCCAAAGATTTTGCTTCGAAGGTTGGCCGCTGCCTGCATTCACAACCGTCATGGATTCGGTTACATCGTACGTTACCGAGCCGTGAGGGATCCGCTTCACCGTAGACAAAGTGATCTTTTCCTCCGCAGCCAATGCTGTTTGCTCGGCGGGAGCATTGCAGCCCGACAGCAAGATTATCAGCACAATATGGATAAAAGAGGCCACTATCAGGGGCAGGGCAAGACGATTCCGTATGAACATAGCTGCTATCATACCACAAACATTCACAGTCATCAGGCGCAGCGACAGAACCAAAGATTAATGATTAATGACTAAAGATGTGGGACGCTGATTCTGAACCACGCCCGATCTTACAGTATAATACTCAGTCACAGACTGTGGCAGACTTTCGCAGTATGAGTTTGTTGCGGATATCAACGACTTGAAGCGCCCGAGCAAAATGCCAGATGTTAGGATGCCGGGTGCAATTCGCTAAGCGCTCACTGCCATCTGCAAACGGCTCCTCGGAGGATATCGTATGGCCTGGTTCCAAAAAAGTATCCGCCTGACATCCAAGCCAAGAGGCATACACCTCGTCACCTCGGAGATCGTGCGCCAGCTAGCGGACCTGGCAGGTTTTCGCATTGGCCTGGCGCATATCTTTATCCAACACACATCGGCCTCGCTGGCCCTGAACGAGAACGCCGATCCTACCGTGCGCCTGGATATGGAGGCGCATTTCAATCAAATGGTTCCCGAAAACATGCCTTACTATATTCACACTTACGAAGGCGCCGATGACATGCCGGCTCATATCAAGGCGGCCATGATTGGCCCCAGTCTGACCATTCCCATCAGTAACGGGCGACTGAATCTTGGTACGTGGCAAGGCATCTACCTGTGCGAGCATCGAGATAGGGCGGGGGGACGGCGGCTGGTCGTGACATTGCACGGGGAGGGTTGAGTCACCCGGCAATCACCTCTATCGACCATGAAGCAAAACGTCAGCACACCCATTTATGCCTCGATCTTCCTGGTTTCGGCTTCTACTCTGGCCTGGGAGATCAGCCTGACGCGGATATTTGCCATCACGCAATTCTATCATTTCGCCTTTCTGGTGGTGAATGTGGCATTGTTGGGTTTCGGCGCCAGCGGGACGGTTTTAGCGTTGCGTCCACAATGGACGACGGATAGTACCGCCGTTGTGGTGGCGCACAGACATCAGCGCTCAGCGGTTTACAGACGCCTGGAATATTGTAGTCTTGCCTTCACGGCATCCCTGCTGGGCAGTTACTGCATCATCAATTTCCTGCCTTTTGATTCTTATGCTGTCGCTTGGGACAGTAGTCAGATCTGGCTGCTCATCCTCTATTACCTGACACTGGCGACTCCATTCTTCTTTACGGGCCTGGCCGTCGGCATCGCCCTGAGCATGACCGGAACACAGAATAACCGCACCTATGCCGCGAATCTGCTGGGATCGGCAGGAGGGGCTCTGCTTGTACCACTCATTCTCCCTATTCTGGGGATACCCGACATATTGTTCTTGATCGCAGCTCTTGGTCTTCTGGCGGCAGCCATAACCCGATGGCAGACTCATTCCCGCAGCCTGCCAAATTGGAGGTCCATCGGCGCCGGCCTGGCCTATCTGTCCGGCTGGTTTGCACTCTTGCTGCTCGTCGTCCTATCACCGGCCATCGCCGACCTAAACCTCTCGGTCTACAAAGGGTTGCCACAGGCGCTCAACTATCCCCAAGCAGCGGTCATCGCCCGTGAGGATGGCGTCATCGCCAGAACTGAATTGATCGAGAGCGGCGGGGTAAGGTCCTTGCCGGGCCTTAGTTTTCAGTACAGCGGTCCTCTGCCGCCTCAATATGGCCTGTTTAGTGATAGCGATGATCTGAGCCCGGTGATCGACAGCAGAGAGGATATCGATCTCACGGCTCTGGATTACATGCCCGAGGCATTGGCCTATGAGTTACGTTCCGAGGGCGCCACCTTGATTCTGAACCCGCGCGGGGGTCTTGCAATCTGGCAGGCGATAAACCCAGATGACACCCGCCGCCAAGTTTACGCTGTCGAGCCCGATCCCGACATCATCGCCGTGGTAAATGACTTGCTGGATGAAAGATCTCCTTACCGGCAACCCCAGGTTCTCGCCATCCCAGAGACTACTCGCAGTTTCTTGCAACGCACGCCTCAGAACTTCGATATCATCCATCTGCCCTTGAATCAACCCTTCAGGCCCGTTACCTCAGGAGCCTATAGCCTTGGCGAGACCTATGACCTGACCTTACAGGCCATGCAAGAATACATCAAACACCTGACGCCGGACGGTATCCTCGTTCTCACGCGATGGCTGCAAACCCCGCCCAGTGAGAGCGCACGGGCACTTGCACTCGTGATAGAAAGCCTCAAACGACAGGGCATCGAGGCTACAAGTGAATATGTCGTCGCAATACGAGGTGTGCAGACGGCCACATTTTTCGTCAAGCGCACTCCGTGGACAGCGGCCGAATTGGGGCGCGTGCGTCAATTCGCCCTCGACCGCCGCTTCGATCTCGCCCTGGCGCCGGATCTGCGAATGGAGGAGACCAATCAGTTCAATGTCACCCCAGATCCCTATTACGAACAGGTCTACGCTGAATTGGTCGCCGGTGAGGATGTTCAGGGCATTTACAACAGGCAGCCATTCGATATCACCCCTCCCAGTGACGACCATCCCTTTTTCTTCCACTTCTTCAAATGGTCGCAGACGTCGACCGTCTTACGCACCTTGGGCCAGACTTGGCAGCCTTTCGGCGGCAGTGGCATCTTGGTGTTGGTCGCTCTGCTTGTCCTATCGGCTTTGGCATCTGTCATTCTAATCATCCTCCCCCTGTTACTAGGACGCGTGCGATCTCGATCACCACAGCCAAAGCTTGAGGATGAAGCAGAGTCGCCCAGCCAATGGCATATTCTCCTCTATTTTGGTGCGCTCGGTCTCGGCTTTATGTTGGTCGAGATCCCTCTTATCCAGCGATTTATCCTCTTTATTGGCCATCCCACGCTGGCCCTTGCTGTGGTATTGGCCGGGATACTTTTCTGGTCGGGTTTGGGCAGCCTGATCTCGCCACGATTCAGCTGGCATCGCTCCTTGTTCGCCCTCGTGGCTACACTCCTCCTCTATGTGATGGCCTTGACGATCGGCTTCGAGATCCTGCTGGGTGGCTCATCCACAGTTCGCTTGATTGCAACCTTCATGCTTCTGGCGCCGGCGGGACTGTTGATCGGCATGCCCTTTCCTGGCGGGTTGCGTTGGCTGGCTGGAGCGCCGGGTCTCATCCCTTGGGCCTGGGCGATCAATGGCTGTGCCTCTGTTATTGGTTCGGTACTGGCTGCCCTGTTGGCATTGCAATGGGGATTCAGTGTGGTGCTGTGGCTTGGAATCGGGTGCTATCTTCTGGCGTTTGCCATCACCTGGCTCAACCGATCGCCTACTCGGAACCGCCACCCTGCCCCGCGCCCACCAGCGGCACAAACCGCACCCCGCCCAGGTTAAATGCCCTGATATCCTCCCCCTCCCTGACCAATTGCCAAAGCGTCTGATAGCCGCCCGGTGGCCCCACAGGTACCACAAGACGCCCCCCTTCACTCAATTGCTCGACCAGGGGTCTGGGAATGTGATCGGGCGCAGCCGTGACGATGATGGCGTCGAATGGCCCCTCGTCGGGCCAGCCGTAATAGCCATCGGCCGTGCGAGTATGCAGATTGCTATAGCCCAATCGTTGGAACCGTTCTTCCGCTTCCTCGGCCAATTCCGGGATGATTTCTATGGTCCAGACCTCATCGACGATCTTAGCCAAAACCGCAGCCTGGTAGCCCGAACCGGTGCCGATTTCCAGCACTTTGTCATCTGGTTGCAGTTGAAGCAGCTCCGTCATCAAAGCAACGATATAAGGTTGCGAGATGGTTTGCCCGTAGCCGATGGGTAGGGGATGATCGGCATAAGCTTGGTCAAGATAATGCTCGGGCACAAACTCATGGCGGGGTAATGATTCCATCACAGCTAATACGCGCTCATCCTTCAACCCCCGAGCGCGCATGGTATTCTCCACCAAGCGTTGGCGGGCCTCAGCATAAACATCAGGGGTTTCCTGCCCACCTGTCTCAATACCTTCAACCTGTTGCTCGACCACCGGTGATAACTCGGGCGGTACACAACCTGCTCCCAACAACATAGCAAACACGAACCAGATGCCCGTCACAATGCGTAACATGGTAACCTCCGCTGTGGGTTAATCGAGAATGACGTTTATATCCAATAGAAGTCTAACGTCTGCTATATTTCCTTTCCAAGTGCTGCCGATAATCTTCTACGGTCACAGAAGGAGAGAGAACCGCTCAATCGATTCACAATGGCGATTTGGTCGAATCTTGACCTGATAGCAGGCGCAAATATTCAGAAATCAGGTGACGGTCACATATTAACTGATAGGACACCATTCAGTATTGTAATAGAAGATGTACAATTTCTGTATTAGTCAAGCGCATGTTACACATCGGCTGAGGAATGAACTACCCTAGTATCAGACATTTTCGCGGGTGAAACCCCGTCGTTCGGCGAAATCCACTCCGAAAAAGAGGATGGCATTTGTGCAAGATGTATTTGCCTAATACAGATAATTCTGGATATGTTACCAGTCAACATGTAACCACTACCAGAAATCAGGTAGTGTAAGGGTTGTGTCATGTTCTTTAGCATACTTTCTTGCCATACATTTTAGCCATATCTGCACGGCTGTCAATCCGATCTTGGTCATTTTGCCTCCCGCGCTGGCTACAACCGTCATCCATCAGCAGAACAGTCAGGATGGACGACGGTAGCCATGGCGCAAACCAACCATAACACCACCCGTCCTGATACGGATTGTTCAGGTGGCTGTATTGGGTCTTTACACGGTATGGGGGCTATTGTCATTCACAGGATAATTACATATAGAAAATCCCGCTTGACATACGGGGTTTTCTATATATAATTAGGCTATGATCTATCCAAGACCTCACTTACAGCAATTGGTTGAGCGCGCGTTGGCACGTAGCCGGGCGGTTGCACTCATCGGGCCGCGCCAATGCGGCAAAACAACCCTCGCTCGTCAGTTTGTTCCTGTCGACTCACTCAATTACTTCGATCTTGAAGACCCGGTCAGCTTAATTCAACTTGAGCAGCCCATGACTGCACTACAAAACCTGACTGGCCTGGTGGTGATCGATGAAATCCAACGTCGTCCCGACCTCTTTCCGATGCTGCGCGTACTTTGTGACCGCTCGCCGTTGCCCGCCCGTTTCCTGATTCTGGGCAGCGCTTCCCCTGACTTACTGCGTCAGTCGTCTGAGACGTTGGCTGGACGACTGGAGATCATCCACATGGCCGGATTCAGCTTGGCCGAAGTTGGCGCCGAAGCGCAGGCGCGGCACTGGTTGCGCGGCGGCTTCCCTCTGGCTTTTTTGGCTTCGTCGGACGTCGATAGCCTGGCATGGCGCAAAAACTTTGTCCAGACCTTTTTGGAGCGAGATCTACCGCAGTTTGGGATCTCTATTCCTGCTGTCAACATGTATCGTTTCTGGAATATGTTGGCTCACTACCATGGCCAAATCTGGAATGCGGCCGAAGCCGCACGCACGCTCATGGTCAACGAATCGACTACACGGCGCTACCTTGATCTGATGGAGGGCGTGTTCATGGTGCGCCAGTTGATGCCGTGGTATGCCAATCTGGGGAAGCGACAGGTCAAGTCGCCCAAGCTTTACTTCCGGGATACGGGCATATTGCACCAGATGTTGGGCCTACGAGATGAACGAGACTTACTGACACATCCCAAGAGCGGAGCCTCATGGGAGGGATATGTAATAGAGGAAGCGATCAAAGCAGTCGAACCCGACGAGACCTACTTTTGGGCCACCCATGCCGGGGCCGAACTCGACTTACTGCTCATCAAGGATGGCAAGCGTATCGGTGTGGAGTGTAAACGGGTAGATGCTCCTCGGCTCACGCGCTCCATGCGAATTGCATTAGAGGATTTGGGTCTCGACCGCCTGGTTGTTATCTACCCTGGCGCCCGCGCCTATCCACTGGCTGAGGAGGTGATGGTGTTGCCGTTAGCCGATCTGGCCACCGGCAGTGAAGCAATTTATGAGCCATGACTCGCATGATCATCTCCCCCGCGTGGTGTAAAAACGTCGCCGAGACTTGATCTGGTCGAGGCATGGCTGTCAATCATGCTCTGCATAGAATCAGGCCTCAATTTTCGTAGAGGGCAGTTTGAAGACGGCGGGGATCGATAGAAAGGCGGCGAGAGCACTGAACATGAAGGCACTGCTGAGCCCAAATCGATCCGCCAGCATGCCCACAATCCATATGCCAAAAGCCCTTATCATGAAACCGATTGCCAGAAACGTGCCGTTGGCCAGCGCACGATTGTCGGGGAACTGATCTTGTATGAGGGCCATCATCACCGGTTGGGGTGCGAGGGCGGTCAGGCCTAAACCCAATAGCATGGGCACGGCCAACCAGGTCGGGCCAAAGAGGAAGACAAGCAGCAACGCTGGAGACACTGTCAGCACAAAGAATAACACTCGCTTGCGGCCCAAGCGATCGCTAACCGTACCACTGGAGAGGGCGCCAACAAAACCCGCTATCTCCAGAATCGTCAATGAGGCTGCCGCCAGCCACAAGCTTCCGCCCAACTCATCGCTGACAAAAAGGGGCAGATACGTAGTTAGCGCTGCCATCATAAACACCCGTCCCAACATGAGCCAGATCAAAGGCGGAAACACACGCCGGGCAATGGGCCAAGCGCTGGATACAGAAGCATGCCGTTGGGTGCTGCTGCGGGCTGAGATATGACGCAACCGCCAATAGAGAAAGGCAGAGGTCAGCCAGCCCACTACTGCCAGTCGCCAAATACCCTCTAATCCGAACCAGGTCACGCCCCCGGCCACGACGATAGGCCCCACCGCACGCGCCATCTCTCCCGCCGCCATGAAAAAACTCATCCCTGTCCCCACCTGAAAGCCTGATACCCGGGCGATCATAGCCGGCGCCGGCGCGTGGAACATGGCAACGCTGATACCGGTGGCAAACAACAGCATTGCCACCGCCAGATAACCGGGAGCGAGCCCGATGCTACTCATCAGCGTACCCGTCACCGCCGGCGCCAGGATGATGAAATAGCGCAGGCTGATGCGGTCGGCCAGATAGCCGATGAAAGGGTTGAGCAGGCTGGGCAACTGCATGAAAATCGCCAGACTGCCCGCCATCGCATAGCTGAGGCCAAGGTTTGCTTGCAATGCGATCAGTAGCGGCGACAAAAAAGCAGTATAGCTGTCGTGAATGAAGTGCCCTGCGGCAATCGTACCTACCTGATCGGCCTGAAAGGTCTTCCTAGGTGGCGCAGGATCGCTGCCGGTCTCTTTTGCAGCAGGTTGTTCTAAAGTCACGTTTGATTGCTCATAATGTATTTGTGCCGGATCAAATGGCACACTGTATCGGTCTGACAAAGCATCCATTATCACCGATGACCACAGCATGCAGCAATTTCAAATGATCCCGGATTCATCGGCCGTCGTAGCGATTTTCTTGTCTGACAAGTTCAAAAAAACAACTTGACATTAGAACATGCGTTCCCATACACTCGTTGTAGACGCCCTCCACTCACATGCAGGCTTGCCCTTCCCCCCACAAGCCACCCTATTCCACTGGCGTCACAACGGAAGCATACATGGCTCGTAGGAAAAAACGCCAGCAACGCCTGGACCGCACCGTCGCACACATCCAACATAAATGGGGGCAGCAAGCCATTCAAAAGGGGAGGAGGCGTCCTGCCAGGATGCCTGTCATCGCCACAGGTTTTGCCGAACTCGATGCTGCACTGGGTATCGGTGGTATTCCCAAAGGGCGAATTACCACACTAAGTGGCGCTCCCACATCAGGAAAAGTCACTCTGGCGGCGCTGATCCTGTCGAAAGCACAGGCTCGGGGCCGCCACCCTGTAGCTTATATCGATCTGGCCCATACCTGCGATGCCGATTATCTTGAACGCTGTGGTGTGCAACTGAAAAACCTGCTGGTTGTGCGCCCCAAAGAGAGTTACCAGGCGCTGGACCTTACACTGACGTTGGCCGGACGCTCCGAGTTGGCCGCCATTCTCTTCGATCACTGGGGGGCGTTGCAAGATGATCGAGAGACACAGCGCTATGCCGCGGGAACGTTGGATCATCTAGCAGGGCGTCTGGCCCGCTCCAAAACCACATTGATCGCACTGGATGATGCACTGCCCTTATGGCGGCGCTTGCTGCCCGGTTCCGAACGGGCATTGGCCCATTACGCCAGCCTGCACCTCAACCTCAACCGTGAGCGCTGGCTGCTTTCCGGCCCAGATGTACGTGGTTACAAAGCACGCGTGACCATCGAAAAGAATAAACTTGGCCCCAGCGGCCACACCATCCCCATCGAGATCCACTTCAACGGCACGGTCAAGGGGAGGGGGATCTGAGGTCGGAGGTCGGAGATCAGAGGTCGGAGATCAGAGATCAGAGATCAGAGATCAGAGATCAGAGATCAGTAATAGATTATAAGCTGCCTTTGTCACCTTGCCACCCCGTCACCTTGCCACCCCATCACCTTGTCACCTTGCCACCCCGTCACCTTGCCACCCCATCACCTTGCCACCTTGCCACCCCATCACCTTGCCACTCATGCCCATCCTCTCCTGCACCATCCCTGCTTTTCCTTTGGCGCTGATCGCTCGCGCCGAACCGACCCTACTGGAACGCCCCCTGGCCTTGCACGATCCCCAAGAGCGTGTCCTGGTAGCCACCGCCTCCGCTTGCCGTGCCGGTGTGCAGATCGGCCAAAACGCCAGACAGGCGCGCATTGCCTGCCCGGAACTGGATCTGCGTCCGGCCGATCTACCCCAAGCTCGTACTGAGTTCGAGGCCTTGCTCACAGTGCTCGACGATTACTCGGATGCCGTGGAGCCGGCCAGCCTGGGACGCGCTTATCTGGCCGCGCCCGATCTCCGAGATGGCGGCATCGTCCCCTTTTGCCAGGAGATCGGGCGGCGTGTACGCCAGGATTTTGGAGAGGCTCTGCAACCGGCCATCGGCTGCGATCAAGGGAAATTCACAGCCCATGCTGCCGCTCGCCACACCCGCCCCGGCGCTGTCCGGGTGATTCTGGGCGAGGCGGAGCGCCCCTTTCTGCGCCCTCTATCGGTAACTTTGCTGCCTTTGCCTGCAGAGCGGCAGCGTTTTTTAGGCTATCTCGGCATCCGAACTTTGGGCCAATTCGCCGATCTGCCGCAGCGGGCCGTTTTCCAGCAATTTGGGAAACCGGGCCGATTGGCACAGCATTGGGCCAGGGGAGAAGATACCCGTCCGGTGCTGGCGCGCAGCCAACGCCCGATATTCACACGAGCCGTCGATTTCGACCCACCCTTGGTTTCGACCCCGCCCCTTATTGCCAACGCCGAACGCCTGCTCTCCCCTTTGCTGTCCCACCTGCAAAACAGCCTCCAGGCAGCTCAGGCCTTGGGCGCCACCCTCTTGCTAGATGATGGCGCCCAACATACTCAGGACTGGCGTCTTTCAGCTCCCGCCACCGACCTCAAGCGCTTTCTACACCTGCTGACCAACCACTGGCAAAACATGACCTGGGAGCGTCCCGCCAGTACCCTGACGCTGAGTCTCAGCGATATCCAGGAAGCGCCCGGCGATCAATTATTGTTGTTTCCGGGCGAAGGCGCGCCCGGCGATCTTTTGGGCGAACTGATCTCGCAAATGCGTTTGCGTTATGGCGCCGGACGTCTCCTGAGCGCTGAAGTGCCCGACCCCTTGCGGCTCTGGGTAGAAAAACGCGCTCACTGGCAGGAGTTCGCCCTATGAATGCCCGCCTGTGGCGCGATGGTGAACCCATCGCCATGACATGTGACAAAACCGGCCGGCCTCAGCACTTCCGCTGGGGTTCACACACTCACCAGGTCGAGCATGTCTGCAACCGTTGGCGGGTTCACGAAGGTTGGTGGAGGGACAAAGAATATGGTTGGCGAGAGTACATCAAGATCGCCACAAGCGATGGGCTGCTCTGTTTGGTGGTGCGGGATCTGCAGAATGATGTTTGGTTTCTGGTGCGGTTGTATGATTAATCGTGGTGCGTGTTGCGTAGTGCGTACAGTTCTTCCCTAGCAACCATTCAGCATTCAAGCAACCATCGCATTGACCATGATCGAATTGGACGTAGATGAAAGTGGGTACTCACTGGATGAACCATGTCCACCTATATCGAACTACACACTCACAGCTTCTATTCACTCTTAGACGGCGCCTCTTCACCTGAAGCGCTGCTCGACCGGGCTGCGGCATTGCACATGCCCGCCCTGGCTTTGAGCGACCACGATAACCTCTATGGCGCCGTGCGTTTCTGGCGAGCGGCAAAGGGCCGGGACATCCACCCCATCATCGGGGCTGAGATAACGGTGTCGATCCCGCTATCAGAAAACAACTATCATCTCACCCTTCTGGCCGAAAACCAAACCGGCTATGCCAATCTCTGCCGTCTGCTCACATCGGCACATCTCGGCCATTCACAATTCGCAGACGACAAGCTCCAAGCTCCAAACCACAATCCGAAATCCACAATCCACAATCCGAAATTCGCAATCCCCCATCCCTCATCCCCAACCCCCGACGACTGGCCCGGCAAAACCTTACCCCGGCTCAGCTGGGATATCCTCAACGCCCGGCGTCAAGGCTTGATCGCCCTCTCCGGCTGTTGCCAGGGAGCGATCGCCGCCCCCTTGCTGGCCGGACAAGCGGCATTGGCACGCACGAACGCCGAACATCTGCGTCGTATCTTCGGCCCCAACAACCTCTTTGTCGAACTGCAGCGCCACCTGTTGCCCCACGAACCACCACTCATCCACGAGCTGACCACCATCGCTCGCCAACTCGACCTGCCCCTTGTTGCCACCAATAACGTGCATTACGCCGAACGGGCAGGACAACCTCTTCAGGATGTGATGGTCTGCATCCGGCATCTCACCTCACTGGATGAAGCTGGAGGTCTCCTGCGCCCTAATAGCGAATTTCACCTCAAATCGGACGAGGAGATGGCGCGGCTCTTTCCGGCGCAACTCGAGGCCATCAAAAACACCTTGGCCATTGCCGAACGCTGCCAGGTCAGCCTGGATTTCAGCGACCATCCCTCATCCGACCTCGCGAATGGGTATTCTGGACGAGGCTCTTTGCCTGCATTTCCAGTACCTAAAGAGCATACGCCTTTCAGCTATCTGTACGAACTCTGCCAGAAAGGGCTGCACCGTAAATTCCAACCGGTGACACCCGCCGCCGGCAAACAATTGGCCTACGAATTGGATATCATCGAACGCAGCGGTTTGGCCGGGTATTTCTTGATTGTCTGGGATATCGTGCGTTTCGCGGGTTCGCAGGGCATCCGCTACCAGGGTCGGGGTTCCGCGGCCAATTCATTGGTAGCCTACCTGCTGGATATCACGCCCGTCGATCCGCTACGCTTCAACCTGCTTTTCGACCGCTTCTTATCCGAAGACAGCCATACCACTCCCGATATCGACATCGATTTCGCCGCCGACCGCCGGGAAGAAGTCATCCAGTACGTCTATCAGCGTTATGGTGTCGAACACACCGCCATGGTGTGCAATATCAACACCTTTCGGGCCCGCGCCGCCCTGCGGGATGTGGGCAGAGCATTGGGTTTGAAGCCGGGCATGATCGACCAGATCCAACGTGCCACTCGTGTGGATGAGGGAGGGCGCTATGGCTACAAAGATATTCGCCTGCAAAAATGGCAGGGGAACACGCCCCCGGTCGAGCCGGGGTTGGCCTCCCACCGCTATCGCCAAGCCCCCGGCGATAGCGACAGTTCCCGATATGATTCAGCGGACGATGCCTCAAAAGAGGATGCAGCAGAAACCGCCGGTTCACCCCATGATTTACTCCTGACATTGTGTGAGGAGATCGAAGGGGCGCCACGCCATCTCTCCATCCACAACGGAGGCATGATCATCACCGCCAGTCCCTTAAACGAGATCGTGCCCTTGGAGCGCGCGACGATGCCGGGACGCGTGGTCACACACTGGAACAAAGACAGCGTCGAGGATGCAGGCCTGATTAAAATCGATCTACTGGGGCTGCGGACGCTGGGAATGATCGATGAGATCGCCCAGTCCATCAGAACGCGCACCGGGGTCATTGCACCGCCACACAACCTGCCATTAGACGATCCCGCTATCTATGACGATTTGTGCAAAGCCGATACCATCGGCGCTTTCCAGGTGGAATCACGGGCACAGGCACAAATGCTACCCCGCTTGCGCCCCCGTTGTTTCGAAGATATCGTGGTAGAAGTGGCGATTATCCGCCCCGGCCCCATCCAGGGCAACATGGTCCACCCTTACTTGCGCCGCCGCCAAGGCCTGGAACCGGTGGCGTACCCACATCCAGCTCTGGAACCGGCCTTGAAAGAGACGTTGGGTGTGGTGTTGTTTCAGGAGCAAGTGTTGCGCGTGGCCATGATCATCGCCGGTTTCACCGGAGGAGAGGCCGACCAGTTGCGGAGGGCTATGTCTCGGCAGCGCTCAGACGAAGAGATGGATAAGTTGGCACAACGCTTTGTGGTCGGGGCCATGCAGCAAGGGTTGAGCAAAGAAGAAGCGATCGAGATTTTCGGCCAGTTGGCGGGCTTTGCCTCCTATGGATTTTGCAAAAGCCATGCCGCGGCCTTTGCCCTGGTCGCCTACCAGACCATGTGGCTCAAGCACTACCATCCGTCCGACTTCTACTGCGCCCTCCTCAACCACCAACCTATGGGTTTTTATGCCCCTTCGGTGATCATGGGGGACGCCCGCAGGCACAACGTCACCCTTTTGCCACCTGATATCAACCGCAGTGAGGAAAACTGTACGCTGGAAGGGGATGACATTCGTTTGGGATTTCGTTATGTCAAAGGATTGGGTGCGGCGGCACGTGAACATTTGCTAACAGCGCGTACCGCACAGCGAGATTCACAGCTAAAATCACACTATAGCGATCTTGTAGACCTGTGCAAACGCACGCATTTGCCAGGCGCTGTCATCGAAGCGTTGATTCGCGCCGGTGTACTGGACAGCCTGGATCCGGATCGCCGCAAACTGCTCTGGGAATTGGGCACTCTGGATTACCGCCCCCGTTCGCTCGAACTGGATACTGAACTCGACCCGGTTGCCTTGCCCGAACTCAACGAATTCGAACGGATGGGATGGCGTCTCGATCTGCTGGGCATGACCCCTGGCGACCATATCATGCGCCTCTACCGCCATCACCTGCAGGCGCATGGCATCCTCAGCGCCACTGATCTAAACCGTTGCCAGGATGGTGAAGTGGTCAAAATCGCCGGCCTGGTGATCATCCGCCAGCGTCCCTCCACCGCCAAAGGTCATCTCTTTATCAGCTTGGAAGATGAAACCGGCCTGTCCAACCTCATTATCCGCCCCGCCCTCTATGAAAAACGACGCGAGGTTCTGAGATATGCCCCCATGTTAGGCGCTGTCGGGCGTTTACAACGCGAAGGTGAAGTACGTAGCATTCTAGTCTTCGATGCCTGGAGCCTGGACTCATAAAACGCGATGGTCATCGGCCATACTTTACCTGTCACGTATCATGATTCTGCCAACCACATCATATCTTGACGCTCCCAAAAAGTACATCAAAATACCAAATCTTGTCCAGATTTTCCAAAGAAAATACTTGACAAAATACGAACAAAATGATAGATTACATTTAGATAAAAATCAACCATCCCTCCAACACCCCACCTCTTCTGAACTGACAAGCATGTATTCAGTTCACATTCCTAAACATTGTTGCCAGTTTACCGCATTTAACAGACAAAGCAAAGTCCATGCATACAACAGCCTTAGCTACTCCGACCTTCAACTTGAAAGCCGTCGTCAAAGAGACCAGACTCAAACCGGACACCTTACGTGCCTGGGAACGGCGCTACGGTTTACCTCAACCCCAGCGCAGCAAGGGAGGGCATCGCTTATATTGCCAGCATGATATCGATACACTCAAGTGGCTGGTAGCTCGCCAGGAAGAAGGGTTGTCTATCAGCAGGGCCGTGGATCTCTGGCACAATCTACTAGAAGAGGGACGAGACCCCCTGGTGACGATGCCTGTCGCCTCTCAGCTGTCCGGTACAAGCACAAAACCGCTGGTGTCAGGTGACGCCCTGGCATCTTTGCGGGAGGCGTGGCTCGACGCCTGTCTCAACTTTGATGAGCCTGCTGCCGAAAACACCCTCACCCATGCTTTTGCCCTTTTCCCCGCCGAAACCGTCTGTCTCGACATCATTCGCTGGGGGCTGGCCAAAGTTGGCAGCGAATGGTATGCAGGAAAGGTCACCGTACAGCAAGAACATTTCACAACGGCCATGGCCATGCGACGTATGCAAACGCTCATAGCCGCCGCTGCCCCCCCAACCCGGCAAGAACGCATCCTCATCGCTTGCCCACCCGCAGAAGCCCACAGCTTCAGTCCCTTGCTGCTGACATGGCTATTGCGCCGCCAGGGATGGACAACCCTCTATCTAGGCGCCAACGTCCCCCTGGAACGATTCGAGCCCGCCATCCAGAAAATCCAACCCCATATCGCCATCCTCACGGGGCAACAACTCTACACCGCCGCCACGCTGCGAGAGATGGGCCAGGTCCTGAACAGTATAGAAGTTCCCTTTGCTTATGGCGGTCTGGTCTTCAACCTCTATCCCGATCTGCGTTTACGGATTCCAGGCCACTATTTGGGCGATACACTGGAAGAAGCGCCGGGGCTGATCGAAAACTTATTGCAGACATCTCAGCCCCTCCCCAGCACCGATGCGACCCCCGCGCAGTATCCTGATACTCGAGCACATTATCTCACCCAACAACCCTTTATTCATGCGCGCGTGCAGGCGCTCATGAACATCGAGAATACGCCCATGCCTGCCAACGGCATTGCCGAAATCAACGAGCACCTCTCCCAAAACATCATCGCTGCCCTGAGCCTGGGGGACATAGATTTACTGGGGATACAGCTGCTGTGGGTGTCGGGCCTGTTGAGCAACCGCTCAGTTCCACTCGCACTATTAGACACTTACATAAAAGCCTACGACCAAGCTGCCGGCGAATACCTGGACGAACGAGGAAAGCCTGTTCTCGAGTGGCTCGATAAGACAACAGGCAACGGCAGCCAATACCGCGAAAACTAGAGAAACATTATGCGCATCATTATCACAGGTGGCACAGGGCTCATCGGCAAACCGCTGACTGCCGGTCTAGTCTCTGACGGCCACGAAGTTATCATACTCTCGCGCAACCCCGCAGACCAGGCGGCCAAGCTCCCGACAGGCGCCAAGGTACACAAATGGGATGGACGCTCTGCCGATGGTTGGGGACACCTGGCCGACGGCGCCGGCGCTATCATCAACCTGGCCGGAGAGAGCATCGCCGGCACAGGCAGCCTACCCAGTCGTTGGAATGACACACGCAAGCAAGCTATCCAAGAAAGCCGCATTTACGCGGGATTGGCCGTGGTCGAGGCAGTCGAGGCGGCGGGCGACAAACCCAAGGTCGTAATCCAGGCCTCGGCCATCGGCTATTACGGCCAGCACACTCATGACAGCGTCTTCAGCGAGGACAGCCCGCCAGGCGATGATTTCATGGGTCAGTCCTGTGTCATCTGGGAAGATTCTACGGCGTCGATAGCAGAAATGGGTGTTCGGCGCGCCGTCATCCGCACCGGCGTGGTGCAGACGATGGCGGGAGGGCCGCTCCCCTTCAGCGTTTTCCAGTTCAAAACCTTTACCGGTGGCCGATTGGGGAGTGGCGATCAGTGGATGTCGTGGATACACATGCAAGATGAAATCGCTGCCATCCGCTTTATAATGGAGAACGATCAGGCTTCAGGCGCCTTCAACCTGACCGCACCCAACCCCGTCACTAACAAGGAATTCGCCAAAACGTTGAGCCGCGTGCTCAATCGCCCCGGCTTCTTTTTCGTTCCCGAATCGGCAATGCGCCTTGCCCTGGGCGAGATCGCTACCTTGGTTGTAGACGGCCAGCGAGTGCTACCCAATCGTTTGCTCGAGCTTGGCTTTAAACTCCGCTATCCAGACCTCTTCTACGCCTTGCGCGACATTCTGGCTTAGTGTTCGTTTCGCAAAAAAGTTCATGGATTGAAGATTGATGATTGAAGACTGTTGACTGTTGATTGAAGTAGCGCCGCGCTTGAATCTTCAATCTTCAGTCTTATTAATCTTGTACCACAAACTCTGCATCTACCTAAACGGACAGTGCGTTACACCCTAACACAGATCAGTGGAACGGCATTTCCTCGCGGCTGGTGTATAATGTCAGGCAGTGCGCAAGCACACTTTGACACCTTATTCATTGACCGGCATCAATGGCTGACCAAACGTACGAACCTTCTGAACATGCACACTTGGCACGACATAGTCCGTTGGCCAGGAAAAACTCACTGATTCTGGTTATAGGCTTTGCCTTCATCATCCTGGTAGGGACCTTGCTGCTGAGACTACCACTGGCAGGTTCACACCGGCCCCTTACCTGGGAAGAGGCGTTTTTTATTGCTACCAGTGCCACGACAGTGACGGGGCTGGTCGTGATTACCCCTGCCACCGATCTGTCGTTATTCGGCCAGATCGTTGTGCTGGTTCTCATAGAGATCGGCGGCGTTGGGTTCATTTCCTTTTCCGTGTTACTCTTTACTTTAATCGGACGTCGAGTTGGTCTTGGCGAACGCATGCTCATCAAGCAATCACTGGGCGTGTTCGAAGGCACGAAGATCGCCCGATTCACGCTTATGGTGCTGGCGACCACTATCGCCATTCAGTTGATAGGCGCCACAGCTTTATGGTTACGGTGGCGGCATACCTTAGGCGATCTCAAAGGGGCGTATTTGGCTTTGTTCCATTCAGTCAGTTCCTTCTGCAATGCCGGTTTCGATCTCTTCGCTGGCACCGGTGAAATGTTGTTCGGATACGACACCGATCCTTATACGTTAACAGTGATGATGTCACTTATCATCCTCGGCGGATTAGGCGTTATTGTCGGCGTCGACCTGATGTCATATTATTGGGATAAACGACTCTCGGTGCATACACGCCTAACGTTGGTGCTCACCCTATCACTCTATATTTTTGGTTTTTCCTTTATGGCACTGGATGGTGTTTTTGGAGGGTCCGTATTCAACTCCATGCCCGTAGGCGAACGCTTCTGGAAAACCATGTTCACCGTGGTCTCGGCAAGAACAGCAGGATTAACTATCGTTCCTGTGGACCAGTTAGGACATGCCAGCCAGCTGACGATAATGGTCTCTATGTTCATCGGCGGGGCGCCGGCATCCATGGCAGGTGGTGTGACTATGAGCACCCTCGCCGTACTCCTGGTGGCCGTACAATCAACCGTGAGAGGGTTACCACGCGCAGTCATCTTCGCTCGCACCATACCGTTAGAGACCATCGCTAAAGCTGTTGCAATTATGACGGTAGCCACCATCCTCTGCTTTGTGATAACGATGGCACTGCTGGCCGATTCACCGTCGGCGGCATTTCTACCAATCGTTTTCGAAGTCATCAGCGCTTTTTCGAATACGGGCTATTCGCTCGGCGCCACCCAAAATCTTGATTCGATAGGTCGACTGCTCATCGCCTTTACCATGTTTTGGGGCAGGCTAGGTCCTCTGACATTGGTTGTTCTACTGGCCCAACGCGAACGCCCGACTTATGTACGCTATCCCTCAGAACAGGTTGTCCTTGGCTAAACCCACCGGCAAATAAACAGTAGTGAGAGAATCTAATGAGTTCAAATCGAAGATTCAGCGTTGGCAAATCAGATCGGCGTCGTAAGGGACGAGAATTTCTTGTGATTGGTTTAGGTCGTTTCGGCTCAAGCCTGGCTCGCTCGTTGCTAGACAATGGCCATGATGTACTGGCCATCGACAAAGATTACCAGGCCGTTGAACGGCGCTCTGCAGACATCCCCCATATTGCCCAGTTGGATTCGACCAATATCGATGCACTAAGAGAAATCGGCGCGGATCACTTCGACACAGCCATCGTCTGCATCGGTACGGATTTCGAGAGCAATGTTCTCACAACCGTGTCTTTACAAAAGCTGGGTGTTCGCCACGTGATCGCCAAAGTTCAAACGCGTACACAAAAGGATATTCTACGGCAGGTAGGCGCAGATGAAGTCATTCTACCCGAACATGAAGCCGGCGTCCGTTTGGCACGTCGCCTATCGGCGGTCGATTTTGTAGACTATCTCGAAATCAGCCCAGAAGTCTGCGTGGTCGAGATGTTGGCCCCCGACCGTTACTTTGGCCAGACACTGGCCGAGGCAGACTTGCGCCGGAAGTATGGACTCAATGTGCTGGCCATTCGTCGTGGCGACAACGTAATCGTCAACCCGCCCGCCGAGACCGCGATCGAAGCAGATGACGAATTTCTCGTGGTTGGCAGCATTGCCGATGCCGAACGGCTCAGTGATTAGATCGGCCAACGATGCTCTCACCTAAACTCACATGATCTCCACCACATCAGAACGCATCATCATCCTTGGCGGCGGTATGGCGGGGTTGGCGACCGGGCTCGAACTGGCGCGTCGCCAGCGCCAGGTGACGGTGATCGAAAAAAGTAAACGATTACAAGTCGAGCTAAGGTGCTAGCGATTGTTCCCAGACTGCGCTGAGAAAATGAGGCCCCATTGGGGCAGGTAGCAAGTAGCAGGTCGCAGGTGCGAGTGCGGTTGCAGACACGGTTGAACTTGCCACTTGCAAACCTACCACTTGCCACAAATATCGACAACTTTTGTCGATATTTGTGAGTATGCGCCTAAGATATACTGCAGATTTCGCCATAATGGAGTATTACGTCGTAGACGTCGGCGATATCAACAATGCCATCAGGAACGATATCATATACAGCATCGTACGGTGCATTCACGAAGATGGAATTGTGCAGGAAGATGTTGATATCATCGAGATCCACAATATTATCACGGTTGGGATCGTAACGTCCGCAGTTCGTGGCAGGCGGGGTAGTCGTCAATGTTGGCGTCGGCGTATGCGTCGGCGTATGCGTCGGCGTATGCGTCGG
>JAAENG010000461.1 GCA_024224665.1 Chloroflexota bacterium
TCCAGAATTATATCAACCTCTTCACCCTCTGGTATAACACCCATCTCTTTGCCCGAGGCAAACGCAAGGGACAGAGTCCCTATCAACGCGCTGGTATCGACGTTGGCGCTAAAGATTGGTTGACCCTTCTCGGCTATCCCCCAGCGGCATAGCAGACCGATTTCACATACTTCTCTATCCTCGTCGGTTGTCTTGGCCGACCGACTTCGCCTGTCTCCCATTAGACAATCTGTTCATTCAATTGTAAAGGTACTTTTGCATGGATCTGAACCATGCCAAAAAATCGAAATCGTCTCTTGACGCCCCCTCCGTTCCAGTCGATTCAACACCCACTTCGTAGTTTCAACCTGCAAAAGATCTCTAGATCATTTGCCCTGCCAGCACCTTCTTATCCACCGTACCATCGCCATTCATCGGCAGTTGGTCTCGGAACTCGATATGGCGTGGGTTCTTGTATCGTGCAAGACCTCGTTTGCAGTAGCGTCTTATCTCATTGACAGATAAGTCAGAGCCATTTTTGGGCACGATCCAGGCAGCACCTATCTCGCCGTAGATCGGCTCAGGCACGCCTAGACTGACACACTGTTCGATATCAGGATGTTGGTGGAGATAGCTTTCGACCTCAGCAGGATAAACATTGTAGCCGCCTGAAATATACATCTCTTTACTCCTGCCGGTGATGGTGAGATTACCGTTTTCATCCACGTTGCCCACATCCCCCGTACGCATCCATCCATCCTCTGCAATGACGGCTGCCGTGGCATCAGGCTGGCGATAATAGCCGGACATCACGCAGTCACCCCGCAGTTCGATCTCGCCATCCACCCCAGGTTTTACAGGTTGCCCGCTGCCGTTCGAGATTCGCAATTCGAATTCGGCTGGGCACATACCAGTTGAGCGAAGCGGCAAGTCATCGCCTCCATTCAAGCGGTTGTAAGTTACCATGCCCGATGCTTCGGTCAGCCCATAGGCGTGAACGGGATGAGATCCGATGCCGGCGATACGGCGCAACAATTCATCGGGTGCGTAACCACCAGAAACGATGGATACTCGAATCGACGAGAGGTCGAAGTCCTTGAGGTTGGGTAAGAGCAACTCCATGATCCACATCGTGGGCACCTGGCCCAATATGGTGACACGTTCTCGTTCGACCAGTTCCAGAACCCGTTCCGGATGAAACCTGTCCAACATGATGAGCGTTGCGCCCGCCAGCATGCCGCCAACTGTGATCAGCGTGGCGCCACTGACATGGTTCATGGGCAGATGTTGGATGATCCTGTCTCCTGGCCGCCAACCTAATGAGCGATTCTGAACGCTGATCGTGGCAACAATGTTCTTGTGGCTCAGTAGGGCGCCGCGAATAGTGCCATCGACACCACCGGTGAAGACCATCAAAGCGCCATCTTCTTCGCTTAGGGTGTCAGCACGTTTCGCCAGAGCCCGTTCGATGTCTTCTTCCTGTTTCTCGAACATCTGATCGAAGTCCAACCAGCCCTCCCACTTCTGGCCCAGGCTGATAAGATGCTTGACATAACTTCTTGTTTCAATGATCGGTTTCAGTCGTTTCGCTGCTTTTATGTCACCGAGCACGATCATGACCACAGGCTCGACCTGATCCGCCAGCTCAATGACCTCTCGCGCTGTGTACCTGATGTTGAAACCGGTGAGGATGGCGCCAACCCGGGCTGCTGCCAGGTATGTGTAAACATACTCTGGTCGATTGCTACAAAAGATACCGATCCGGTCCCCTTTGCGAACACCAAGGGTCAAGAAGGCTCCTGCCAACAGTTCTACCTGACACTCGAGTTCTGACCATGTGATCCGTTCATCTTCAAAGACGATGGCCTCGGTGTCTGGATAGCGAGAAGCGGTTTCGTGTAGTGCTAAGCTTAAGTGACGCATCAGTTTTTCACCGGGGAGGAGCGATTTACGACTAGCTGGGGTTTGGTTAGTGCGCCATTACCAAGAAAAGCCCGCCAGGGGGTTAATCGCTGACGGGCTTTCATGCGAATACAAACCTTATGTTACTCTTATGCGGTTACGGCGACGGGAGCAGCACGATTGGGTGGTGCGATTTCGGGCGGTTTCGTTTCTTCCAAGCTTAAGATCGTAGGCTTTGGCACGCCCGACTCTTCGATGAGGCGGGGAACGATCGCCTCCCAGTGTACTGCCATGATGTGCATTCCGTTCAGTCCTGGGGTCGATTTGAGTTTTTCAATTATCTCCAGGGCAATGGCGACACCCTCTTCGGCCTGGCCCTCTTTATCGCCGGCGTCATCCATGCGCTTGACGATCTCCGCCGGGATTTTGACACCGGGAACTTCATCGGCCATGAAGTGAGCGGCGCGGGCACTCCTGAGGGGAATCAGCCCGGCCAGGACGTAGACTTTGTCCAAGATATCTCGTTTGTCAAGGGCCTCTAACCATTCCACAAAACCATCGTAGTCGAAGATCGGTTGTGTCTGGATAAACTGGGCGCCGGCATTGACTTTTTTCTGCGCACGCAAGGCTTCGTACTTGGGAGGCGCACCAAATGGCGAGGCCGCAGCACCCAGGAACCATTCGGGGCGTCGTTTGATCTTACGGCCGTCCAGATAAATACCATCATCACGCATGCGTCGCAGCATCCATAGTATCTGTACTGCATCCATATCAAACTGGTCGGGCGTAGACATAGGGCCGGGGCCAAAACGATGATGATCGCCGGTCAAACAGAGGATGTTGCGAATGCCCAATCCGGCAGCACCCATGGCATCTGATTCGATCACCACGCGTGAGCGATCGCGAGCCTGAAGCTGCATCACCGGCTCTAAGCCCACATCCAGGCAGATCTTACTGGATGCCACACTGCTCATACGGGCCGATGCCGAAGCATTGTCGGTAAAATTGGCGGCTGCTACCAGACCTTTGAGCCAGCCCGCCTTCTTTAGAATGATACTGCCCGATGCGCCCAGAGGCGGTGCGATTTCGGCCGTGGTCGTAAACTGGCCGGTGCGCAAATTGGCTTCCAGGACGGTAACCGGTTCTTCGTATGCGGGCGGGTGGTACTCACGATCCCCTTGCCACCAATCGGGCTGGCGCAAGTCGTAAAAGAAACCGTCCCACTCCTCTTTGAACTGCTCTTGTTTGGTGAAAAACTGAATGGGATGAGGACCCTTGTCCCGTTCTCGCCACAGCCGGATCATGTCGATCCAGGTTTCGTGACCGGTCTTATTGCCATCCAGAGGTGCATTGACCTCCAACAGCGTGTCTTCCCTACCCATCTTCTCGGCACGTTCGTAAATCACGTACCAAGTGCAGGGGCGTGTGGGGTCGACTTCACATTCTTCGGCCGTCGCACCTCCACACAAACCATTTCGCAAGCCTTTGGGGCAAGTCATGGGGCAGACGAATGCAGTCTCTTGCAGGATGCAATTGCCGCACATTCTGCAACCGAACATCACACTTTTTGTGAAACGTTCGAAGGATGTAAACAAGCGCATAGGCGCAGAATCCCGATGAACAGGGTTAAAGGGAGCTTGGTAGCGTCGTGGCGAGAAAAGTGGCATCGTTGCGATCTCCTGACCTATCCTAAATGGCAACAAAAAAGAGTGAAGAGGTTTAAGTAATATGGATTACGAACAAGCCCGAATATAGCATGCTGTTTTGCAGGTGTCAACCTTGTTCACGCATCGTGACATTTATTTCATACGCAAGGGGGGGCAGAGCGACACATTTGTATTGGTACGTTACGTGAACGTGATTGTGAAAACACCTGGCCTTGTGAGACAATGCCATTCTACTCAAGGCATCGATTTCTTAACATGATCATCCCCGCACCCCCATGTGTAACCCTGGCAGTCTAGATCCTCCCGACCTATGAGCGAACGCTTCACATCCCGAAATATGGGCGTCGCCATGGTGGTCGTTGCAACTGTTTGTTGGTCGACGGCGGGACTGTGGGTCAAGCTAATCGTCGAGGGCAGTCAGATATCGGCGGTGGCCCTGGCATTTTGGCGTGATCTGGCCACGTTTGTCCTGCTTCTGGGGGGCGTTGCTCTTTTGCGTCCATCGTTGTTACGTGTCAAAAAGCGAGATCTCCCCTATCTGGCGATCATGGGGGCGGTCGGCATAGGCGCTTTTCATGCCTTATGGAATTTTTCGGTGATTTTCAACGGCATCGCCATTGCCACCGTGCTGCAATACAATGCCCCGATCATTGTCACTCTCGCCGCCTATTTGCTGTGGCGAGAGCCGCTGACCTGGCAGAAGCTGGCTGCCATCGCGTTGGCTTTGAGTGGCACAGCCTTGATCGCCTTGTCAGGCGGGTCCTCCAGCAGTATATCAGTGACACCAATCGGTATTTTGGTTGGTCTGACATCGGCCTTTGCCATAAGTACCTTCAGCCTGCTGGGGAAACGCCTGGCCGGTGATTATAGCCCTTGGACGGTCGTCACCTATGTCTTTGGCTTTGCCTCTGCTGCCATATTACCCTTTTACCTGGCCGGTGATACAAGCTTGAACCTCTCATGGCCGGTTGTCGCTGCATTTGCCGGATTCGTTTTTGTGCCAACGCTTAGCGGCTTCAGTCTCTATACTGCCAGTTTGCAGCGTCTTCAGGTGAGCGTGGCCTCGATTCTGGCCACGACGGAGGTGCCACTTGCCGCTGCGATAGGATTTGTCATTTTGGGTGAGCGTTTTAGCCTGGTGCAGATTCTGGGAGCGGCGCTGGTCATCTTAGGCGTGCTATTTGTTTCGATTCCACAGGCGAAATGGCCAACTCTCCTTCAGCGACTGCGTTCCCCCATTATATGATGGATGACTGATGCGACACATTGGCACACTTTCTGAGTCCTCCCTGCATGCCGCTCTCAAGCAGTGGTACTCTCAGCCTGGTGACCTGCTCGAGGCCGAGGTCGAGGGTCTCGTGATCGATATCGTACGGGAACAGGATCTGATCGAGATACAGACAGGTAATTTCACTGCTCTGCGCCCGAAGTTGAAACGACTGCTGCCGGACTATACGCTTCGCCTGGTCTATCCTGTCGCGGTAGAAAAATGGATTGTGAGAGAGGATGGGGCCGGCCAATTCATGCAAAGGCGAAAATCACCTAAACGCGGGCGTGTAGAGGATATGTTTCAAGAACTTGTGCGCATACCTTCCTTTTTACTGGAAGCGCAGCTCGTGTTCGAAGTAACCCTTACCCGACAAGAAGAGATATGGCGGGATGATGGCAAAGGGAGCTGGCGCCGAAAACGCTGGAGTATCCATGATCGTAGATTGTTGGGAGTTATTGAGCAGGTCGAGTTTAGATGCGCCGAAGATTACCTGTCTTTGCTCCCGGCAGGATTGACTATGCCCTTTAGCAATCGTGAATTGGCGACCACGCTGGCTTGTCGAATAACACTTGCGCAAAAAATGACCTATACCTTGAGACGCATGGGGGTGTTGGAAACCGTGGGGAAGGCGGGGAATGCTAATCTGTTCCAAATCGGTGCGAAATAACGTTAGCAGGCAAACAGGCGCCGCTGAACGGGTTCAATTTAGAAGGCGGGAACCTGTTTTTCAGGTGAAATATCAAATTCGTAGGGCTCAGCATGATATAGATCATGGTAAGAAAAGGTGCTTTCATTAGAATAGAGGTAGATGTTAGGGCATTCTCGATTGCTGCCCAAAGTCATTTCTTGGCCACAGAGCAAATTCTTTGGCAATAACAACACACGACCACACTGCCTGCGACGCCAATGACGGCACCGCCACCGATGCTGACACAACAGACCGTCATTGGGCTTACATTGCAGACCTGATTGACGGTCGCTTCAATTCCAGGATTCAATGTCATTATTTACCAACCCAGGAGGGCTAAATGGAAACCATCACCTTATCACTTCCGGCAATGTATGCCGACCATCACGTAAAGGAGGTACGGCGTATCTTACTGGAAATGCAAGGCGTCGAAGATGTTTACGCCAGCAGCAGTTTTCATGTCGCTGAAATCATGATTGACCCCGAAAAGGTCGAATCCAAAGCGTTGGAGGAGGCGTTGGATAAGGCAGGATACATCGATCCCCTGCCCCTCTCCATCGAATCTGAATTGGCCGTGACGGAAGCCAACGAAGAGGATGTATTCTTCCGCCATACCGCAGCCTTCGAGCAGGTCGGAAGTGTTGTCAGCTTCGGGCAAGAAGTACCGACCTCTCAACGACCCCTTTGGCCCTGCCCAGGCATGGGACCCATTCGCACAATGGAAGAAGTCTAACGAGGTGCTGGGTATTGGATATTCGCATGACACAGGCCAATACCAAGTAACCAATACCCAATATCCCACACAGGAGTAAACACATGGCTAAAAGAAAACGACTGACACCCGAAGAACATAGCATCGATCCCGCCGCCCAGCAGATGCTCATCCGCGCAGATGAACTGGGCATTGGCACCGCTTTTACTCGCGCCGATGATATGGTTGCGTGTAACATCGGCGCTGCTGGGCTTTGTTGCAAGATCTGCAGCATGGGGCCCTGCCGGCTCGTGAAACCGGGTGACACCGGCGTTTGCGGAGCAACGATGGACACCATCCAGGCTCGCAACTTCATCCGCGCTATCTCCGCAGGTGCTGCCGCCCATTCCGACCATGGCCGAGACATGGCCTTTACACTCAAGGCTGTGGCCAACGACCAAACTGAAGGTTACGTCATACGTGATGTGGCCAAGCTACGCGTGATTGCCGGCCATTACGACATTCCCATCAAAGACCGCTCACCTAAAGAAATCGCCAACGACTTGGCCGATCTCTACATCGCCCAATTTGGCCAGCAGAGAGGCGAAGTTGCACTGCTCAAACGGGCGCCCGAGAAGCGGCAACAGGTGTGGAAAGATACAGGCGCCATACCCAGGGGCATAGACAGAGAGGTGGTGGAAGCACTACATCGCACCCACATCGGCGATGACCAAGATCCTGTACACATTCTGCAGCACGCCGTGCGCACCTCCCTTGCCGATGGCTGGGGCGGCAGTCTCATCGCCACTGATGTCTCTGACATTTTGTTTGGCACCCCGGCCCCCATCCTGGGCCAGGCCAATCTCGGTGTGCTCAAAGAAGATATGGTGAATATTGTCGTGCATGGCCATGAACCCACCCTCAGTTCGATGATTGTAGCTGTATCGCAGATGCCCGAGATCATTGAATATGCCAAGTCGAAGGGTGCAAAAGGGATTAATCTATCTGGTATTTGCTGTACAGCCAATGAGATCCTCATGCGCCAGGGCATTCCCGCTGCCGGCAACTTCTTGCAGCAGGAACTGGCCATCCTCACCGGCGCTGTCGAGGCCATGGTGGTGGATGTGCAGTGCATTATGCAGGCACTGGTGGGACTGGCTGATAACTTCCACACCAAGATCATCACGACTTCAAAAAAGGTGAAGATCAAAGGCGCCACGCACATGGAGTTCGACGAGCACAAAGCGGTGACGATTGCCAAAGATATCCTCCGCTTTGCCATCGACAACTACGAAAATCGCGGTGAAATCCAGATTCCGGATGAGCGCGCCGATCTCGTCCCCGGTTTCTCGCATGAGTACATCAACTACATGTTGGGCGGCTCCTATCGTTCTTCCTTCCGCCCCCTCAACGACGCCGTCATGTCCGGGCGTATCCGCGGCATCGCCGCCATCGTCGGCTGCAACAATCCCCGCAGCCAACACGACTACCTGCACACCTATGTGAACAAGAAACTGCTGGAGCAGGATGTGCTTGTAGTCGAGACCGGTTGTGGGGCCATTGCCAGCGCCAAACTGGGTTATTTGCTGGGCGACGCCGGTCTGGATGAAGTCGGTCCGGGGTTACGCGAGATCTGCGAGACGATCGGTATCCCGCCGGTGTTGCACATGGGATCCTGCGTCGATAACACCCGTATCCTTACCGTGCTTACACAGATCGTAGAAGAAGGGGGCCTGGGCGACGACATCGACCAGATTCCCGCCGTGGGTCTTGCTCCCGAATGGATGAGCGAGAAAGCATTGTCTATCGGCGCCTACTGCATGGCTTCTGGCGCTTACGTCATCTTTGGCGGAAACTCGCCCATCAGCGGTTGGCCCGACAAGCTTCCTGGCTCCGATATCGTGTCGCAATATATCAGCGAGGGCTGGGAAGATTTATACGGCGGTAAGATGGAATTTATCGCCGACCCTGACGAGATGATTCGCAGAACCTTAGAGCACATCGACAAGAAGCGCGCTGCCCTGGGCCTGCCAGAATACGATCCCTCGAAATGGGGTCGCAGCGGCGATTCCCGCATGATCGATCTGAATGAGTTACCCCTTGCCAAACGTAAGGCCGCGCTTTATGGCGTGCCTGCAAAATAGAAAGTGTTGCCTGTTACGTGTTGCGTGATGAAGCTCGCAGTGGCGAGGATTTTCAACGCACTACGCAATATGCACCATGCATAGGAGAATCGAATGTCAAGATACATTGCAACAAGAGCGCTCCGGGGCGCCAATTACCTCGTCACCGAAGCCGAGGTGATGTTGGATAGAGCCCTCGAAGAAAAAGGGCCTGAAACGCCGGTCGCTTTTCCCAATACCGCTTATTTTCTCCCCACCATTTATGGCATGACGGGTATCGAGGTGACACAGCTCAGCGACTTGCAACCTGTGCTGAAGCACGCTCGCGAGTTGTTGCATCCCTTGCCCGCCGAAAAACACTGGACGCCCTACCTGGGCGAGACCCTGGATGGTGGCATGTCCACACTGCTGGCCGCAGAAACCATCGAGGCTGTGCGTTTTGTCTACGGCATGCAACCAGAGCCGTATCCCGGATTCGAGCTGGCCGGAGGCACTGCCTATGGGTCGAATGGAGATGGAGGGGTGGGGCACCTGAATGGCCCCATCGATGACATCCAACTTCGTTCCTGGGGCATCCAGTTGGTGGATGGACGCATGCCCGGCTTCGCCGCCATCGTCGGCGCCGCCAAATCCAACGAAGTCGCCGTGCAGATCGTGCGCGAGTTGCAGAAACGCAATATCCTCACCTTCCTCTCCGGCAACGTCAATGGCCGCAGCATTATCGACCAGTTGCAAGAAGAGGGCGTGGAACTTGGCTACGATACCTACACCGTTCCCTTCGGCACTGACACCATCAGCGCCATCTACGCCCTGGGATTCGCCACCCGTTCAGCTCTCACCTTCGGTGGTCTTAAGGCCGCCCAGGCTCGCGATATCCTTTTGTACAACCGCGAGCGGGTCTTCGCTTTCGTGTTGGCTTTGGGTGAGGTGGATGATCTGAAATACGCGGCGGCGGCCGGGGCTATCAACTTCGGCTTCCCCGTCATTGCCGATACGGTCATCCCCGAGATTTTGCCCACCGGCGTCACCACCTACGAGCATGTGGTGAGTATGCCCTGGAATGAAATCGATGGTAAGGATGACGAGGAGAAGTCCGAGCGCCTGGTGCAGAAGTGCATCGAGATCCGAGGCGTCAAAATCAAGTTGGCCGATGTGCCCGTACCCGTGCCCTACGGCTCCGCCTTCGAGGGCGAGGTCGTGCGCAAGGCCGATATGCGCGTCGAATCAGGTGGCAAATACTCTCGCTGTTTCGAGTACTTGCGTATGGCGCCGATGGATAGCATCGCCGATGGCGTAGTAGAGATGGTTGGACCAGATTTCAGCGACATTCCCGACAAGGGCGCACTCGACATAGGTATTGTGGTTGAAGTGGCCGGTCGCCAGATGCAGCTGGATTTCGAGCCCGTGTTAGAGCGCCAGATGCACTACTTCATCAATGGCGCTTCCGGCATCCAACACATTGGCCAGCGTGATATCACCTGGATTCGTATAGCCAAAGCGGCAGCCGATAAGGGTTTCAATCTCAGCCACTTCGGCGCCATCCTGCACGCCCGCTTCCACGCCGATTTTGGCGCGATTGTCGATAAGGTGAAAGTCACTATTTACACAGAACCGGCTCAGTTTGCCGAATGGCTGGAAAACGCCCGAGAATCGTATGATTTCCGCAACAAGCGGCTGGCCGATCTCACCGACAATGCAGTAGAAGAATTCTATTCGTGCACGCTCTGCCAGTCCTTTGCTCCCAACCACGTCTGCATCGTCAGCCCCGAACGATTGGGCTTGTGCGGCGCCTACAACTGGTTGGACTGCAAAGCCAGCTTCAGTATCAACCCCACCGGTCCCAACCAACCCATCAAGCTGGGCAAGATCATCGACGAAAGCAAGGGGTATTGGGAAGGTACGCTGGACTATGCCATGGTCGGTTCGCATGGGGTGATCGAAGAAGTGTCGATGTACTCGATCATGGAAAATCCCATGACCGCTTGCGGCTGTTTCGAGTGCATCGTCATGGTCATCCCCGAAGTCAATGGCATCATGATCGTCAGCCGTGAGGACACCGGCATGACCCCGGCAGGCATGAAGTTCAGCACCTTGGCCGGTATGGCCGGCGGCGGCATCCAGACGCCCGGCGTCATGGGTGTTGGCAAATTCTACCTGGTTAGCCCAAAATTCATCTATGCTGATGGTGGATTTAAGCGTGTGGTTTGGATGAGTGATGTGCTCAAGCAGAGCATGTCGGCTGAATTCGCCGCCGTGGCAGAACGCGAGGGCATACCCGATCTGATGGACAAGATCGCCAGTGGCAAGGATTTGAGTGAAGTCGAAGACCTGGTCAAGTGGGTGGAGGAGAAGGATCACCCAGTCTTGTCCATGGGAATTATCGGCGCAGAGGCCAGTGACGAATCGCCAAGAGCCAAGCGTGAACGTGAACCGGAACCTGAGCCCGATATCATGGCTGAAGCTGTTGCTGTGGTCGAGGCTATGGAGACACCCAAGCCGGTCGAGGAACCTGAACCGGAGCCTGTGGTTGAGCCTGAGAAACCGGCCGAAGTCGCTCCGCCCGTTGCAGTGGCCCAGCCCGTACCACCTGCTCCAGCTCCGGCAGCAGCCCCATCGGGCGACGCTGCCGAACGAGCAGTCGATAGCTTGCGCCGAGCCCTGGTTGCCGCTCTTGCCGAACTGGGTGGTTTGGATGAGGCGACGATTGAGGCACTGAAAGCCGGCGTCGCACCTCCAGCAGCCGCACCCGCACCCGCACCCGCAGTTGCAGCGCCCGTTGCACCGGCGGTAGAGGAAGACAAAGCGGTTGAGCCAGAGCCTGAACAAGCCAAAGAGCCAGAGCCGGATGTCGAATGGCTGCCGGCCGGCGCCAAAACCGAAATCCTCACCGAAAAGTGGACAGGTCAGGTCAAGGAGATCGTGCTAGGCGCCACTGCTGAACAAGGTGGTACTCGCAGCAGTGTCGTCAAGATCGGCGGTGAAACTGCCATGCCCTTCATGTCCTTCGACGGTGACAACCCCAATGCACCTGTTATCGCCATCGAGATCGCAGACCGCAAACCTGATGGCTGGTCACCGTTACTTTACGAGACCTGGGGTGAGGTCATGGCCGATCCTGCCAGTTGGGCCAAGGCGGCCGAGAAGGCAGGCGCCAACCTGTTGGTCATGCGTATCTCGCTGACCGATGCCGAGGGCAATCTCAATACGCCTGAAAAAGCGGTGGCTGCAGTACGAGCGGTGCTCGAAGCCAGCGGCCTGCCCCTCGTCATTTGGGGCCCGGGCCAGGTGGATGCTGACAACGATTTGCTAGTACCCATCTCCGAGGCTTTCAAGGGCGAACGCCTGCTACTGGGCATCTGCGAAGACAAGAATTATCGTACCATCGTGGCCACAGCCATGGCCAATGACCACCTGGTGATCGCCCGTACGGCCATGGATGTGAACCTGGCCAAGCAGCTCAATATCCTGATCTCAGACATGGGTCTGCCCCTACACCGCATTGTCATGGACCCGACCACCGGCGCCCTTGGCTACGGCTTCGAGTATGGCTACTCGGTGATGGAGCGGCTGCGCATGGCGGCATTACAAGGTGACTCCATGACCCAACTGCCCATGATCGTCACGCCCGGCGAAGAAGCGTGGAAGACAAAGGAATCCAAAGTAGGTGAGGGCGTACCCGAGGAATGGGGCGTCTGGCTGGAACGAGCCATCACTTGGGAGACCCTGACTTCTAGCATGCTCATCGAATCCGGCGCCAATGTCGTCGTACTTAGACACCCTGAATCGGTGAAACGGATGCAAACCGCCATTGATGATCTTATGCGATAGGAACGTGTTGCGTGTTACGTGTTGCGTGCCCCGCAATGTCTTTACGATTAGGCCGGATTTATGACTTATGAGGATTGGCTTGAGACAGTTCAAAGTGACTTTACAGATGATTCGCTGTGGAAAATGGAAGTATACCGACTTGCCCTTTTCTTGGCGGATCTGGCTTGGCGTGATGTTACTAAGCTCTTTCAAGACAAACGAACGATTGATCTGGCCGGCCAGCTTTTTCGGTCGGTCGGGTCAATCGGCGCCAACATTTCTGAAGGATACAGTCGCAGTTCTGGAAAAGATCAGGCTAGATTTTATGAATATGCTTTGGGATCAGCACGCGAATCCCGTGGTTGGTACTATCAAGGAAGGCACGTCCTTTCCGAGGTGGTTGCCGCACACCGAATTCGCTTGACGACGCACATCATCCGTCTGCTACTGACCATAATCCCTCCAACACGTGCCCAAAAACTCGCAGAATCCGAGCCCATCTACGAAATCCACCCCTTCGATCCCCACGCAGAAATTCCCTTTCCATAATACACTGATCGCTACCACGCAACACGCAACACGCAACACGCACCACGCACCACGGAGTCCAACCATGGCCCTATCAGGCATTCAAATATACAAACTTCTACCGCAAACTAACTGCAAAGAATGCAACTTTCCCACCTGTCTGGCTTTTGCCATGAAACTGGCGGCCAAACAGGTCGAACTGGCAGACTGTCCCTATGTGAGTGAGGAATCGTCCGCCAAGCTTTCGGCGGCCTCGCAGCCACCGGTGCGTCCTATGGCCGTGAAATCCAATGGCTACGAAGTCAAGGCCGGTAGCGAGACGGTACTGTTCCGCCACGAAAGGACCTTTGTCAATCGCCCGGGCCTGTTCTTGCGGGTATATGACAGCGAGTCAGCTGAGGCGATAAAAGCCAAGGTCAAGCCTGCCGACAATTATGCGGTGGATTACGTTGGCATCGACCTGGGCATGAGTGGTTTTGCCGTGCAGGCCGACGGTGGCGATGCTTCGCCAGGCTCAGCACAGCGTTTCGCTGCAGCGGTCAAGGCCGTGCGCGAGGTCAGCCACAAGCCGATCATCCTCATCGCTGGCCCGGAGGCGATCAAGGCGGGGTTAGCAGAACTGGCCGAGGGCGAAGTGCCGCTGCTCTGCTGCGCCACTGCCGAGAACTGGGAAGCGATGGCGGCGCTGGCCAAGGGGGCTAAAGCGGCCCTTGCGGTGGAAGCGGAAACCATCGACGAACTTGTGGCACTGACCACTAAAGTGAAAGATGCCGGCGTGCAGGATATCGTACTTTCGCCCACGCAGCGCAGTCTTAAAGGTTCCCTGACCGCCAGCACCATGATGCGGCGCCTGGCCCTGAAGAAGAACTTCCGACCCCTGGGCTTCCCCATCATCAGCTTCCCCGGCGATTGGGGCGATGTCTCACGCGAGGTAGTAGCAGCGGCGCAAGCGATCGGCAAGTACAGCGGTTTCATCGTCATGGATCACTTCAGTCCCGAGACCGCTTATCCCCTGTTGGTCCTACGAGAGAACATTTATACGGATCCGCAGAAACCGATCCAGGTGACCCCGGGCGTGTACGAAATCAACGATCCTGGCCCCGACGATCCGGTGTTAGTCACGACCAACTTCTCCATCACCTACTTCAGTGTGGCCAACGAGGTGGAAGGATCAGGCAACAAAGCATGGATGTTAGTGGCCGACGCCGAGGGCATGAGTGTGCTCACGGCCTGGGCCGCTGGTAAATTCGACGCCGAAGTCATCGCCAAGGATGTGAAGCGCTTTGGTGTGGCCGACAAAGTGAACGCCAAACGCATCGTCTTGCCCGGCCACGTGGCCGTCCTCTCCGGCGAGCTGGAGGAAGAGTTACCAGACTGGGAGGTCAAGGTCGGCCCCCGCGAGGCCGTGGATCTGCCTGGGTATATGAAGTCGGTTTTGAACTAGGAAATTGGAAAATGGTATTTGGTAGATTGGTTGTCGGTTTTGAGATCGGGCCAATCTACCAAGTAGCCGATTATCCAAAGAACCGCTCGTATTCATCGTGGTTTCCAATCCAGAACCAAGTAACAGTATCACCTTCAAACACCCCGATGGCCCTAAATCCCGACGAGATCCTCACAGACCAGATGTCTTCCTGTCGATTGATGCACTTGAATCGCTGCGAGGGATGAAATGGATTTTCCGCCCACAGCCGATAGGCCTTCCGAGTTTGTTTTCTAGCAGATTGATCTAAGGTTTGATAAGCAGCCCAAAATGAAGGAAGCGTCGCAGATCTCATAGTCGATCAAAGGCCATTGGTTCAGCCGATCCTTCAGCGATCTCCTGCTTTGCTTGGCGGGCCGCCTTGATGAGCGAGTTTTGTGTACGATTGTACGCCATTTCCCATCGGACCTCATCTCGAAGTTCTTCTATGTACTCTCTTAGATGGTCGACCACCTGATCCTGGGTTGGTTCAGGAAGAGTTTCCATCATCTTTATTACCGTTTCGATTGCTGTTGTAGCCATAGTTAATTCACCCAAAAAGATTTTTGCCGATCTCTTGAAGCACACCTGCTTCAGTGAGTCCGATAATCCAACTCTACCATACACCAGTTCACCATACAAGTGATCCAGGCCATCATCTATGAGCAAATCCTTCTCCACCCCACGAGAGATCTTCTCCAACCCCGATCCCACTCATTGCACCACCTGCCCCTCAGAGCAAGTATCCGCCTGGGCGACGATGGAAGGCGCCAACGCCATGGAAACCATCGTCGAAGCCAAGGTTGCCCAGGACAGGCGCGCCGACTGGCCACGCCATGATCTATCGCGCCGATCTGGACTTGGGCGTTTGGGACTGCGTGATAGCTCGTATTGATGAACTTAACCAAATGGTTCTCACGAACTCAGATTCCTCTATGATCGAATCAGCAGTTAGTAGCGGAGCGTCCAGGTAATTGGCACAGCAATCTGCTCCCAGCCGTCATCCGCCCTTTGAAATGCAACACGAGCACGCCGTGATAGACGCTTGTTTTCAGTCACGAACCATATAAAGGGATGCGTATCAGTGACGTATTGTTTCATCAGAATTCTCTGGGGAAATTGGCCCAAACTTCGCGTCGCATCTGCCGAATTTCCTCAATTGTGATGTCTGTGTCCTTTGCGATTCCCTTTGGCAAGTTCACAGGCTCAAAGGGTCGCTCCCCTTCCTCGCGCTGATACTGCCAGACCAGATTCTTTACAAAACTGGCGACGTCATCTAGCGCCTCGTCGGGCAGGCGATCAATGGCCTGATGGAGTTCTGCTCGCTCCATAATCAAAGTACTCATATGTCTTACCTCACTTCATTCTGATCGGAGAATACACCTACTTTAGCACACTGGACAAACCTTTACAACAGGCTCGCGAATAGACTACCGACCTCCGACCGCCGACCGCCGACCATACTATCTTATTTGATTCTGCCGGCCAACCCGCGCAAGTACCTAACTGCGCGATTCTCATGGATCCGGCGTGTCTAAAAGGGATACTGCGATTCAATTCAATCGGTTATAATGCAAGCAATGAATGAATCTTCCGCAAAAGATGCCGTGCTCTTTGAGGTGGAAACGCCACTTGGCTTAAATGTGCGTACCACAGTCGGCTATTGGGAAATCATCATCATCACCATCAAGCATCCAATCATGCGTGGGCGAGAAGCTGACGTGAAGGCTGCTTTGAACGATCCCGATGAAATACGCTTGAGTAAAAGCGATGCCCAAGTCTATTTATTCTACCGTAAGGATGGAAACCATCGTTGGGTTTGCGCAGTTGCAAGGCGTCTCAACGGCGAAGGTTTTTTGATAACGGCATACCGAACAAGTGCCATCAAGGAGGGCATTCACATATGGCCGAAGTAAAAGTGTATTATGATCGCTTAGGCAACACACTGACCGTCTGGTTTGGTGATCCGACGGAGGAATATGAGGTGGAGGAAACCGGCAATGAGATCGTGTTGATGAAAGACAAGCAAGACAAGGTCATCGGTTTTGAAAAGCTGAACTTCACCGTGAATCAGCCCGAACCGTTACGCGTTGCTTTTGAGACGGTGGCTCTATAGTCAACCATTTGTTTCATCAGAACTCTCTGGGGAAATTGGCCCAGACCTCGCGTCGCATCTGCCGAATTTCCTCAATTGTGATATCCGTGTCTTTTCCGATTCCCTCGGGAAAGTATACAGGCTCAAATGGAGGCTTCCCTTCCTTGCCCTGATACTCTACGATTAGGTCTTTAACGATGTTGGCGATATCGGCCAGCGCTTCATCTGGCAGGCGATCAATCGCCTGATGGAGTTCTGCTCGCTCCATAATCAAAGTACCCATATGTCTTACCTCGCTTCATTCTGATCGGAGAATACACCTACTTTAGCACACTGGACAAACCTATACAACAGACTCGCGAATGGACCACGCGACCACACGACCACACGACCACACGACCACACGACCACACGACCACACGACCACACGACCACACGACCACGCGACCACGCGACCACACGACCACACGACCA
>JAAENG010000462.1 GCA_024224665.1 Chloroflexota bacterium
CGCACGATGTAGTAGTAGTTGATTGCGGAATCACCGAGGGCATTGGGGTCGGGATCAGTCCAGGTGGTGTCGGTGGTGCTGGCATAGGAGGGACTGCCGGGCGTGAAGTAGGGGGTGTTCGCGCGATAGATGTTGTATTCAGTAGCCCCATCCACAGCATCCCAACTGAGCATGACGTCTCCACTATCGACGGCTATGGTGGGTGGGGTGCTGAACTCGGCCTGTGTGCAACCCACCGTCCAGTCTGACAGGGCCTGGACATTGTTCTGGTTGATGGTGGTGGCGGTGAAGCTGTCTTGCGTGCATTCCCAGCCCGTCCCCGGACCACCCGTGTAGCGGCAGAGCATGTCTTCACCCGAGACCGGGTTCTTGAAGGGCATGGTCAAGTCGAGAGAGAAGGGGGTGGTGCCGCCCGCACCGGCGTTGGGTGTGATGCTCCAGTAGGCGCCCGCGGTCATGTTGGCAGTAGCGCCGCCGTGGTCGCTGGCGCTGCAGGTTACGGTGATATCGGTGAGGGCGGGGGTTAAAAAGGCTGTTAACCTTGACCGTGATACGGCTGTTGCCGTTGCCAAAGTGGAACACATCCCCGACTGCCAGGGCGCCGCTGTTTTCGATGCTGAAGGAGCAGTGGGTGTTCTCATAGTATTTGAGGGTGCCGCGCACTTCCCCAATGAAGGCGTCCAGGTCACCATCGGCGTCCACATCCACAAAGCTGGGGGCGCTGTAGAACCCCACATCCACATTGAGTGGGCTAGGGCTGCTGGTGAAGGCGGGGGCCAAGAGTGTGCCAGTGTTCCGGTAGTAGTAGGTATTGCCGTTCGATGCCCCAACGAAGGCGTCCATGTCCCCATCCCCCTCTACATCCATAAAGCCAGGGATGCTGCGGCTCACCACGCTCACGATATCGAGGGGGTTATCGGTACCGGTTTGTTCGGTGAAAGCGGGGTTCCGTGCATCGCCAGTGTTCTGGTAGTAATTGAGGGTGCCGTCCGATGCCCCGATGAAGGCGTCCATATCGCCATCCCCGTCCACATCCACAAAGCTGGGAGCGCTGTAGCTCCCCACATCCTCAGCGTCGAAGGGGTTGGCGCTGCCGGTGGTCAGGATAAAAGCAGGGGTCCGCGCGTCGCCGTCGTTCTTGTAGTAGTTGATATTTCCATCATATTCCCCAATAAAGGCATCAATGTCTCCATCCCCGTCTACATCAACAAAACTGGGAACACTGGAGTACCCCACAGCTACAGCATTGAGGGGGTTGGCGCTGCCGGTCTGAGCGGTGAAGATAGGCGCCAGGGGCGTACCGGTGTTCTGATAGTAGTTGAGGGTGCCGTCCGATGCCCCAATAAAGGCATCCATGTCTCCATCCCCGTCTACATCCACAAAACGGGGGACACTGAAGTACCCCACAGCCACATCATTGAGCGGGTTGGCAGTACCGGTCTGGGCCACAAAACCATAGCCACTAATGGTATTGGCGCCGGTGTTCTGGTAGTAGTTGAGGTTGCCATTGTCTGCCCCAATGAAGGCATCCATATCGCCATCCCCGTCCACATCCACAAAGCTGGGGGTGCTGTTGGCCCCCACATCCACGGTATTGAAGGGGTTGGCGCTGCCGGTCTGTGCAGCGAAAACGGGAGCCAGGGGTGTGCCGTCGTTCTGATAGAAGTTGAGGTTGCCGACAAGATCCCCAATGAAGGCGTCCATATCCCCATCCCTGTCCACATCCACAAAGCTGGGGGTGCTGTAGCCCTCCACAGCCTCACCGTCGAAGGGGTTGGCTGTGCCGGTCTGTGCAGCGAAAACGGGGGCCAGGGGCGTGCCGTCGTTCCGGTAGTAGTTGATGTTGCCATCATATTTCCCAATGAAGGCGTCCATATCCCCATCCCCGTCCACATCCACAAAGATGGGGGTGCTGTAGTCCCCCACATCCACGCCAGCGAAGGGGTTGGTGCCGCCAGTCTGGACAATGAAGATTGGGGCCAGGGGCGTACCGTCGTTCCGGTAGTAGTTGATGGTGCCGTCAAATTCCCCAATGAAGGCATCCATATCACCATCCCCGTCTACATCCACAAAGCTGGGGGCGCTGTCCCCCCCCACATCCTCACCGTCGAAGGGGTTGGCGCTGCCGGTCTGAACGATGAAGTGGGGAACCAGGGGGGTACCGATGTTCTGGTAGTAGTTGATGTTGCCATCATGTTTGCCAGTGAAAGCGTCCCTGTCCCCATCTCCGTCCACGTCCACAAAGCTGGGGGCGCTGTTATTGCCTACATCCACGCCAGCGAAGGGGTTGGGGTTGCCGGTCTGGGCCACAAAATTAGGGACAACGGTATTGACGCCGGTGTTCTCGTAATATTTGATGGTGCCGAAATTTTCCCCAATGAAGGCGTCCATATCCCCATCAGCGTCCACATCTACAAAGCTGGGTTTGCTTATATCCCCCACGACCACATTGAGGGGATTGGCGGCGCCGGTCTGTTCCGTGAAGGCGGGGGCCAGGGGCGTGCCGGTGTTCTCGTAGTAGTTGACTTCACCAGTCCACTCCCCAACGAAGGCGTCCATGTCTCCATCCCCGTCCACATCCACAAAATTGGGGTTGGCCCTCACCCCCACACTTTCGCCGTTGAAAGGGTTGGCACTGCCGGTCTGGGCGGTGAAAGCAGGGGTTCTCGCGTCGCCGGTGTTCTGATAGTAGTTGATGGTGCCGTTCTCTACCCCAATGAAAGCGTCCATGTCCCCATCCCCGTCCACATCTACAAAGCTGGGGGCACTGTACTTCCCCCCATTCACATTGAGGGGGTTGGCAGCGCCGGTCTGGAGGGTGAAGCTGGGTGCCAGGGGTGTTCCGGTGTTCTCATAGTAATTGATATTGCCGTTTTTCTCCCCAATGAAGGCGTCCATGTCTCCATCCCCGTCCACATCCACAAAGGTGGGCGTGCTTCTATCTGTCACCCCCCCCAAGGGGGAAGCGCTGCCGCTGAAGGCAGGGTTCCGTGCGTCGCCGGTGTTCTGGAAGTAACTAATGCCGCCGTTATAGTTCCCAACGAAGGCGTCCATGTCCCCATCCCCGTCCACATCCACAAAGCTGGGGCTGCTCCAGTTCGGCACAGTCACATTGAGGGGGTTGTTGCCACCGGTCTGTTCAGTGAAGGCGGGAGCCAGGTCTGTATCGGTGTTCTGATAGTAGTTGATTTCACCGTTCGATGCACCAATGAAGGCATCCATGTCCCCATCCTTATCCACATCCACAAAGCTGGGGGCGCTGTAGCTCCCCACACTCACGGTATCGAAAGGATCGTCGGCAGCGCCGGTGGTCAGGGTAAAAGCAGGGATCCGCGCGTCGCCGGTGTTCTTGTAGTAGTAGGTATTGCCGTCCAATGCCCCAATGAAGGCGTCCATGTCCCCATCCTTATCCACATCTACAAAGCTGGGAGTGCTGTAGAACCCCACATCCTCACCGTCGAAGGGATCGTCGGCAGCGCCGGTGGTCAGGTTGAAAGTTGGGGTCCGCGCGTCGCCGTCGTTCTTGTAGAAGTTGATATTGCCATCATATTCCCCAATGAAGGCATCCATATCCCCATCCCCGTCCACATCCACAAAGCTGGGGGCGCTCCTTAGCCCCACAGTCACATTGAGGGGGTTGGCGATGCCGGTCTGTTCCGTGAAGGCAGGTACCAGGGGTGTACCGGTATTCTTGTAGTAATTGATATTGCCGCCCGATTCACCAATGAAGGCGTCCATGTCCCCATCCTTATCCACATCCACAAAGCTGGGGGTGCTGTAACTACCCACATCCTCACCGTCGAAGGGGTTAGCGCCGCCGGTCTGGACGGCGAAGAAGGGAGCCAGGGGCGTGCCGGTGTTCTTGTAGTAGAGGATATTGTCGTTCCATTCCCCAACGAAGGCGTCCATGTCCCCATCCCCGTCTATATCCACAAAGCTGGGGGCGCTAGCAGCGCCCACGTCCACATGGTAAAAGGGATTGCCCTCGCCGCTCCATTCGGTGAAATCTGCCCCGGCGGCCTGGGCCGGGCTAGTGAGGGGAGCCAGCATAGAGAAGGACAGCATCAGGGCCATGCCAGCCCGCATTATCCGGCGATAGATGCGTTGAGAGCGGGCGCTCCGGCCCCGCAGGCGGCTCAGCATCCGCAGGCGGGAGAGGATCCGTTCTAGCCAGGCTTTGAGCAATCGGAAGCGTATCCAAATCTGCCAGAATCTCGAGCGGATTTTGCTTGTCGGACCGACGCTGTCTGAGGGTTGGACGTGAACTTTCGGGTTCATATTGCTCTTACTTCCTCGTTCAAAAGAACATTAGCCCCAGAAGTTATACTTCGATAAATGTTAAATATCTAACAGCCTCAGGAACATCAAGCACAATCAACGAAAGGGGGTTGACATATGGCATTTCGATAGCCGACAAAGCTCAAGTTCCAGGTTGTTCTGCAACTGCTACAGGGTGACAAACCGTCTGGTCAGCCGGCAAATGAAAACAGCAATTTCTCAAAAACGGCGCCGGGGTCTTCTCACAAGAAGGGACCGTGACCGAGCACTAGAGCTACTCCACAAGAATTGAGTTTAGACTATCTCCTAAGAGGCTGTCAACAAAGTGGAGCGTCGGCAGCAGTTCCAAACATGAACCTTCTAGGGTGCATCCGTCCCTAAACAAGGCCAATTATTAGTCCTCGGTGGGAAGCTGATCGCAATCTCGCAGCCAACTGAGGTTATTGTCCCTGCAAATTGCCATATTTGGAGTTGCTGACTAAATTGTGTCAGCCTTGCCCTCTACTTCTGGCACCAGTATTGCTAGTAGATCCAGACGCTCATACATATTACTTTTGAAGGTATTCCAAGAAAAAAGCGCCAGTGTCCCTCTTGCCAGTACGCCAGTGAGCGGTCTCCTTCACCTTCGTCAAATGCGAACTGCGCGTCCACTTGGTTGAAAGGTGTGATACTTACTTCGGTGGTTTCGATGACACAAAGAGGATTACTCGACCAATCAGTGATCACGCTGATGTCGCCGGCCTTTGGCACTATTTTCCCGGCGTGTTCGTAATACCAGACTAAGGATGCAGTTGCCCTTTTGGTGCCCGCCAACACTAGGTTCCCCAGTTCATTTGCCATGACCTTGGTGCTGCCGAAATACCAGGTTTCGTAGGTCGTTGGAGGTGTTGCATCATCCGGAAACGTACTTAAAAAGAATTGCCAAAAAGCGATAACTGTCGGTGTATTGTCCATGTCGTTTCCTCAGTAAAGGCTGTCTTAAACCAAAGTTGGGGTGTTCGCCCGGTACGGCTGATCATGATGGCTACATTTGTGCAGGCGCTCTTTATGAGCTGGGGATTCTATTCCTGGCAACCTTACTTCCTCGGCCTGCTTGGCCAAGAATTAACCTGGGTAGCCGGGGTTATCGCAGCCCTTGTAGCACTCGCCATGATGGTCGGAAACACGTTAGTTGGATATTTCTCGCGTTATTGTGCTAAGCGTACGACCCTGCTTTTGGGGACGGCAACCGTACAGATGTTGGCAGCAATCGGTGTGGGGCTTGTTGATTCATTTTGGTTGGCCGTACCCCTTTATCTTGTCGTTGCCATAACCATGGGCATGTGGACACCTGTCAAACAAGCTTTCCTCCATCAACTCATCCCCTCTGAGCAGCGCGCAACCCTACTGTCATTAGACTCACTGCTTAATAGTCTGGGAGCGTCCATAGGCCAGATCGGATTGGGGCGAATCTCCCAAACCCATTCAATATCGCTCGGATATGTGTTGGGGGGACTCAGCCAGGTGCTGGTCTTACCGATCATCTGGGCCCTCAGGCAATTGCATAATCCCGCCGACCGTTTCGAAGGAATAGCAGGGCAACGCGGCGCTTGCGCAGCGCAGGGAATGCCGAACACAGCCTCAGTCGACACGATTTCTCGATCACCAGCCCGGACTGAAGCAGGATAAATCGCGAATTTCGACACGAACTCTAGATACAGTTACCTTCTGCTACAAAATCACTGTACTGACAAAAAACCTCCAGCACGCGCTGGAGGTTGCGACTTAAATAGAAGCTCTTGATTGAGGGTAGGTATGCTGTAATCCTTAACTGATCTGCCCGAAACCCAAGCCTTCGACACAGTCGATCGGGAAGGTGTAAGTCGATTAAAGGATGACCCTAGTATTCGATCAGGCAGCACTCATTCCTGGTGCTTGATCCTTGTTCAAGTAGCCGGAGTAGGTGTGGCCAAGGTCGAGGAATAAGCCCATCAGTACAACCAACCAGCCAATGAGACTCAAACCGCTGGTGGGGCTGTAAGCTAACATGTAGAAAAGGGTCGTGTAGGGCAAGAAAATGACGCCCAGCAGTGGGATAATCCAACCATTGAAGGTGATATTGACAAGTGGGGTGAATATCCAGAGTAGAACCAGGGCGATGCGCGGGGCAAACCCGGCCAGTAAAGCGAGTAGACAAACCATAATAAGTCCTCCCAGAGTGTTTTCGTGCCTGATAATAAATTCTGGCTTGGCTAGGATTCTAGTCAGTATATATCAGTTAGGTAGAGTTGTCTATTGGCCTGTTGTGGGCCGAGTGCAACGTACTCAGCGCTACAACAGGCAAGGTTGATGGGCTTATATTAGCCGCATCAGCTAGACCTGAGTGCGTTGCACTCTTTTCACGCTCGCGGGACGTGATGAAAGTCACTGCAAGGGCATGGTACAAGTGTTAGACTGATTGCAGTACGTCAAACTAGTCTAGACCTTTTGGCTCTTTCGGAATTTGCGTAGCTCATACTAGAAAGGTATGGTTCGTTTACACAACCATCACGCAACACGTGTCTTCTAGGACCACGCGAAATCCTGTTGAACCGAGCTTATCTAATCACACCTTCACTGCAAGCGCCCAAATCCCGAGCGTCAGGTCATGTCCGATCAAACTCAAGCAGAGTCACTAGCCTTTGAAATCACCGACCTCGAACCCGATCCCTTCGAAACCTGGCGCCGTTTGCAGGCTTTTTTGGGCCTGGATGACGAGAAAGTGATCCGGGCCATGCGCCGCACCTCCGAAACCCTCCTGCGTGATGCTGCCCAGTTCGTCGTGGATACTTACAATTATCTCAGCCAATTCGATGAAACCGCGGCGGTGTTGGGCTGGGAACACGGCATGGACGAGAAACACCTGGCCGAGCGCAGGCAGTTCTTCTCTACCTGGATAGCACGCACTATCGGCGTGGATCTGAGCGAAGAGTTTGCCGACTATCTCTACCAGGCCGGTAAAATCCACGCCGGTCACGGCCCCCGCCAGATTCACACACCCGACCTCTGGGTAATGGGCTCGGTCGCCGTCGTGCAATCCTACTTTGCTCGCAGGATCATCGAGGATGGACACGATCCCCAGCTCGCTGCCGCTGCTATCGGCGGATGGAACAGCTATCTCATGTTACAAGCTCGTCAGATGCTGGCCGGTTACCAGGTTGCCGTAGCGCTGGACGAAGGGTCAGTCAAGATCAACGTCCGCCTATATGGCCAACTGCGAGACCTGATCAATGCGGGGAAGATTCCCGTCCATGTTCATACGGGCGCTACAATTCACGATGCCCTGCGTAAGGTTTTTAACTACTATCCGCCGCTCAGACGTGAGTTGCTACAGGCCCAATGGCAGACGCCGGATGAGGCTGGCGATGCCACCTGGATTACCGATCTCGAGCGCGTGTATAAACCCAAGGGGGGGCCACATTCACACACCCTGCTCAACGGCCATGATGTGCGTGATCGAACCGACCTGGACAAGCCGCTCAAAGCCGGCGATGCCATTACCCTCTTCCCACCCTGGGTGACTTATTTCTAGCATATGTTGTCGGGTGTTGGCTTACGGTCGGTGAGGGTCGGCTATGCTAAAATCTCGGCATATCTATAGTGAGAGATACCCATGAAGGTAAAAATCTATGCGACCCTTCGTCCCATCGTCGGTGGAGCTAACGTACCGGCAGAGACCCAGCCCGGCCAACCAGTGCAGGATTTGATCGACGAGATGGTCGGTCGCTGGCCCGATCTGCGCCCTGAGATGGTGGATGACGAGGGTAATCTGCTGGATCGCATCCACGTTTTTGTCAATGGCCGCAGGATCAGCTATCTGCAGGGAACGGATACGATCATTCCTGAGGGCGCGAATATCAGCATCTTTCCCCCAGTAGGCGGGGGTTGAGCATGCAGGTCCGTCTGAACAGTACGATACGGGGGACAATGGGACGACGCGCTGTGCTCGTGGAACTGGAGGGCGAGACAGATGTACGGTCGGTGTTAGAGGGGGCGGCCGAGCAAGTGCCGGCGTTGGGGGAGTTGATTTACACTGCTGACGGCGATTTGCAGCCCAATCTGGTCGTCTTCCTCAACGGCCGCAAGATCATCATGCTGCAAGGCTTGGATACGCCGGTCAAACCTGACGACACCCTGGATCTGTTCCCTAAAACTGGTTTGCAACGAGCCTTCGCTCATGTGGCGTCAGCGGGCGGCGAGTAGTACCGGACATACAGCAGGGTCTTGCTGTGGTATATCATCCTGGTGAGTTCAAATAACCGAATAGTCTCAATGTTCTAGTCTTCCACCAAAGCTCGGAACCAGATGGTAATTCATTTAGGAGGGTGTTCTCCAAGAACGTACAATACCCTGCGCAGATTGATCAGGTTATGCCGATTCATTTGAATTGCAATAACCGTCGCTCGACCGGTTGGTGTCAATCCGATGATCTCTTGAAAATTTTCGCTCCAACGAAAATGCTCTTCCCAGTGCTGTCGGCGAGGATGATAGAGTGGAACATGCTTACCATCTACTGGATCCGGAGCACTTGTCTTAGCATATTTATGGTTGTTACAACCCTGACATGCCAGCGCTAGGTTCTCAGGCACGGTCTCGCCGCTTTGTGAAGCCGGTATGACGTGTTCAATGGAAGATGACTCAGTGGCAAAATCCTCCTGACTTCGACAATATTCACAGATGCCACTTGCTCTCTCCCTGACTCCACGTTTCTGCTCTGCCGTTGGTCGCTGCCTAGACTTCATCGGCAGAATTTAGGCTGAACTGATTCACTAAATCACGCACCGACACATTGCGCAATTGAGCTAAATCCGTTAACGCTTGCAACCTAAGAACATCCGACCACTCGATTTGGTCTACAATGGTAACAAGATCCTCATGCTCTGAGGGTGTCAGTATCTCAGCCTCGCGCTTTGCTTTAAGTTCTGCCAAACGCTTTCGCGTACCTTCTGGCAGCCCTTGATTTATCTGCCTCAGAAGCGTCGCCTCGTCTTTTGGCAAATTCATTACACGTCGCTTAGCACGTAGAAGCATCACTTCATCTGCAAACTGCTCCAAAGTAGGAGTGTCTAACTTTTGAACTCCTTGCAATAGCTCAGTTAGAGATACTTCTGTTTGTACTTGAACGGTTACCATAATCGTTTATGATCCTTAAACTATGAGTACTCTAGCAAACAAGGTTTGTCGCACAGAGGGTTGACTAATCTCGTTCTCCTATCCAGCTAAAGAACATTGTCGGAGCACTGGTCACATAGGCTGTGGACCTATGGGAATTATAGCAGGTTTCTCATTTCAATTCGAGTGCATTCGATCACTTACTGTGCCTTATGATTGTGACGGATACAAGTCACCCTATCTTCAGTGAAACAAAACAGGCGGCAGACTCATTTGCGAATCTGCCGCCTTATCATCATTCGATCTGACGAAAAGTGACTAGAGGATGCCCAGTTCCTGCAGCTTGCTCTCTGGCACGACGCCGTTCACCCAACCCCGCTCGGCGTAGTATTCTTCGAGCATGACATCGATCTCGCTCAGTGCGCCTTCCGATCCCTGCCCATCCGCAGGTAGTTCCTGGAAGCGCTTGGGCAGATAATCGCTGCCTTCACCGATACCGGCCAGATTGTTGTAATAACGTTCCAGGTTATAAACCCGGTCGCCGCAGGCCAACAGGCCATTGGCATCCATTTCTACCCCGGTAAAGGTCGCGTACTGTGTGGCGAAATCGTCAAGGCTCTCGGCAAATGTAGAGAACTTGCAGAGATCCAGACAATCGGTCATGGTGTGGACATTTTGGAAAATGATTGTCAACCCACCTTTGCCTTCAGAGGTTAGGCGGTCGGTGAGATCGGCCGGCCCCAACACATTGCCGATGATCTCGGCGGCAGGCGTATAAGCGCGCAGGTGACAGGCGCCGCGGTTACTGGTGGCGTAGCCCAATCCCATCCCCTTGATACCACGGGGGTCATAGGCGGGGATCGCCATGCCTTTAACCGTCATGGCCATATCTGCATCGCCTAACTTCGCAGCGGCTTGATACGTGCCTTCTGCCAGCATGTCGCCAACCTCGTTACTGCGATGGGCAATGCTCTCCAGCACGGCGATCATGCCGTCGTCATCTCCCCAGGCCAAGCCGTTGCCATTGGTGAGACCGTTGTCGGTCGCTTCCATGTACATGGAAAGTGCGTTCCCCGCTTCGATAGTATCCATACCATAGCGGTTACACTGCAAGATCATGTAGCCGACCGCTTCGGTGTTCCCGGTCAGGCAGTTGGCGCCCAACGCCCAGGCTGACTCATATTCGTAGCTCTCACCCTTGCACTTGTACTTGCCTGAGACAACCTCATAAGCTTTCTTGCAGGCCACCGGACAGGCATGGCAGGTCGGATCCGAGGTGAGAATGTTCTCGCGAACGAATTCACCAGAGATGTTCTCGCCCAGCGCAAACGAGGAGCTTTGCGAATTCTTGGCGGGCAGCGCGCCAACCACATTGACCATGTTCATGAGCACATTGGTGCCGTAGACGCTAAGCCCCCCCTTTCGTGGTGACGTGATCACATCTTCACTCATAATTGCAGCCAGGGCTGCTTTGTCAGCAGCTTTGAACGCCGCTCGATCCGCCGGCTTCGGCTGTTGCCGTTTGTCGCCTTTGATGACAATAGCCTTCAAATTCTTGGAGCCGCCGACTGCGCCTGTGCCACCACGGCCAGCAGCGCGATCATCTTCGTTGATCCAGCCTGCAAAACGAACCAGGTTTTCACCGGCGGGGCCAATTGACATCACCGAACAATCTGTGCCGTGTTCATGCTGAAGATAGTTGATAGTGTCTTGCGTCTCCATGCCCCACACACTTTCGGCGTCGAACAGAGTGACCTCACCATCCTCGATATAGGCATAAACCGGTGATTCGGATTTGCCTGTGAACAGAATGCCGTCTAGTCCGGCCCATTTCAGTTTTGCTGCGGACCAGCCACCTATATGGCTGTCGGTGACAGTGCCGGTCAGGGGAGATTTGGTAACAAAACAGAGCCTTCCGCTCATCTTCACTTCGGTGCCGGTCAGCGGGCCGGTCATCACGCACAGGAGATTGTCTGGTGAGAAAGGCTCGACCTCTGGGCCGTTATCCAGCACATATTTCACACCCAGGCCCCTGGCGCCAAGATATTTCCGGGCATCTTCGTCGTTGATGCCCTCATACGAGACTTCACCATTGGTGAGATCCACGCGTGCAACTCGATCTTTGAAACCGTTAATCGTTGTAGCCATAGTTTACGCCTCCTTTGGCGAAATGTGACCTTCAGCAGGGAAGGCAGATCGTTAGATATGGACGATACAAACAAAAAACACCATGTCGTTTCGACATAGCGCCTCAGGTTGCCAGACCTGCCCTCGAGTGAGGACCTTAGAGCATCCGGCGGTAGCGTTGCCATGAGCGAAGCACGCTCGCCGATTGTGGCGAATCAGGGGACGTCTAAGCATCTTTGTAGAGAAACCGACCATGTCAGTTCATAGAAATTATTGCACGGGACAGGGAGATTGTCAACACAATTCATTCTCCCGGTGGCTCCAAATTCGGCTGGTCAGAGAGTGCAACATACAAGTCAAGCCGATTCAGCTCATCTGAACATAACAATCACGTCCAATCAAGCGTTGCGCGTGTCGCACTCGGTTCACATTTCATTGCCAGATCCAGCGCGTATAGGCGCTAAAGCACTTACTACAAGCCGCTCTTTTACCCCAACCCCACAGTACGTCTCAGTCCCGCCTCGTGACAAGATGATAAACGATATCACTGTCTGAGATCACAGCGATAGGCGACATTTTGTCACCATCCTGTTCAACGACGACGACCCTGTGGATATGCTGTGACTGCAAAATATGAGCCGAAGACTCTAACGAAGTCGTCGGATAAACTGTAATGACGCTACGAGTCATCCAATCCTGACACTTCGACTCACCCCAACCCTCGGGCAATGAGAGCGCAGCCCTTACGACATCAGTACGCGTGATGATCCCCTCCAGACATTGGTTTTCATCCACCACCACTAGAGAACTGATATCCTCTTCGTGCATCGTGGTGGCGATATCGAACAGCTTTGTATCCCGCACACAACTGGTAATACCCAAGCGTTTTGAAGCCATCACACTAACAGTTTTCATCGAGTTTCATCCTTCTATCGAGCAACACTGCGCTGGAAGATCTGCATAAGGTCGACATCGACCTATTTCGATAAGTATCTAGCGATTGATACCAGACTGTGCTGAGAAAATCAGGCCTGTTGGGGCAGGTAGCAAGTAGCAGATCGCAGGTGCGAGTTCGGTTGCAGACTAGGTTGAACTTGTCACTTGCTACGTGCCACATACATCAGTAATTCCCGTTTTGAGGTCAGATTTCTTCGGTAGTAAAATCGTGAGAGGTAGCACTCGCCTTGACAGGCATTTTCTGGATTCAAATGGTAGGAATCAAAGTCAAAGAGCTCAGTTTGGGAACCGTGATGGCGGCA
>JAAENG010000463.1 GCA_024224665.1 Chloroflexota bacterium
CTCGGCGACCAACTCTACGTGGCCTTAGGCTCCGACCGTACCGTCTACGACCTCAAAGGCCGCCCGCCCGCCAACAGCGAAGGATTGTCAAGGGGAGCGCTGCTTCATGGTGCAAAACGTGGGTTGCGTGCATCAGGCCCTGATCTCCAGCGGCTGCGGTTATCTCGACTTCGAACCGGAACTACGTGCCATCCAGCCCGATACTTTTGTGTGAATGAGGATGGCAACACACCTGACAAGCGCAAACTGGTGGAGAGCCTGGGCATCGAGTACGTGGTGCTACAGCGCACACCTCATGACGGCTTCCTCCCCCGCTCCACCACGGACCTGCGCAAGATCGACCAACTGCCCTACCGCATCGACCTGGCCGGCGGCTGGCTCGACCAAAGCTTTTGTCTCCAAACATCATCCTGGTTCAGTCATCACCCTCTCCATCGAACCCACGCTCGAATTCAACGAGCGCAGCGTGGCGCCTACCGTCAAGGCGCTTGGGCCACCAGCACCCGCCGCACCGCTATGATACTATGGGGCAATCGCTTACCCGTGGAGGATCCCCACAAGCTGGCTTACATTCTCTTCTGCTGCGACAACCCGTCTGGCACTGAGGATATCTCCGGGGTCCAGGACAACATCGGCCTGGTCTTCCCCGGCCTGGAGCGGAGCAAACGGTTGAGGATGGTATTCGCATCACGGCGCGGTGTTCATCACGAACAACTCCGGTCCCAATAACACTTGCTGCCGCAACAGAAGCGTTATCATCAGCGGAGACAAATCTCAGATGACACAACTTGCGCAGATAGGAGGGCAATAATCCGTGAAATACTTCGGCAAGCGACCTGCGGTCGTCGCTCAGCACATGTCTGTGGTTCAGGAGATTATCCGCAAACAAGCAACCCCGTTCATGAATTTCGACACGAAACAAATCCTGCTGCACAAACTCAACACCCACACCCACACCGCCGCATGGAATCGATCTCTCTGACTCCAGAAAACCTACGGGCATTGATTTCAACGAAGAATTGAGCGAAAGATGAGTGAAAGTATAGACATAGCCAATCTGCGCGACGCATTTCGACGTGGGCAAATACAATGGCAGCGTCACGCGTTGGAGCAAATGATGAAACGGGGCGTCTCTCGCAAAGCAGTGCGAAACGTTATCTTGAAAGGAGAACGCATTGAAGATTATCCAGGTGATTGGCCGCTACCCAGTGTGTTATTGTTCGGTTGGACTGACGCGCGTCCAATTCATGTCGTTGCCGCTTATGATAATGTTGCCCAAATCATCTATATATTATTATTGTCTATGAACCGACTTTGGAATATTTCGCATCTGATTTTCGAACAAGGTAAAGGAAATGAAGGAGAATTTAGGATCGATTTGTCCGCTATGTAAAGGGGAAAAAGTGCCTGGAACGACCACATTCACGGTAGATTTAGGTTTTGGTATCCTGTCGTTAGAGATGTCCCTGCACTGGTTTGTTCGCAGTGTGGAACAGACTGGATCGTCAACGACGTAGCTGCTTATCTGGAAGATGTTGTTGAGAATGCCAGGAGATCACGTCGCCAGGTAGAGGTGACAGCTTATACTGCACAAATGGGAAGCAGCGAGTTTGATACCGGGGAAGAAAGAATAGTTAGCTCGACAATTTAGGTAAAGATATTTGACTAGCCGAAGCGGGGCAGCCTGATGATTAGCGAGAACATGGCCTGGCGTAGCTGGTTGTTGAGGAGTGAGGCAGTCACAAAACCACAGATTACAGCCACAGACATGTGCTGAGCGACGACCGCAGGTCGTTTGCCGAAGTATTGCACAGCCTCGTCCTGAGCGTGTCGAAGGGATGACGCAGATGAAAACCAAAGGGAAAAATCCGTGAAATCTGTGAAATCTGTGGTTCTGTGGTTGTCTTTATGAGCGGCTGTTTCGACATGCTCCACGCCGGCCATGTCGAGTTCTTCCAGCGCGCCGCCGCCCTCGGCGACCAACTCTACGTGGCCTTGGGCTCCGACCAGACCGTCTACGACCTCAAAGGCCGCCCGCTAACAGCGAAGGGTTGTCAAGGGGAGCGCTGCTTCATGGTGCAAAACGTGGGTTGTGTACATCAGGCCCTGATCTCCAGTGGTTGCGGTTATCTCGACATCGAACCGGAATTACGCATCATCCAGCCCGATATATTTGTGGTAAATGAGGATGGCAACACACCAGATAAGCGCAATCTAGAAGGAACCACAGATCACACAGGTTTCATCCATCGTGCATAATCAAGCAAAGAGGAGACCTACTAAATGCTAGCTAGTTATTTGGATCAGGCCATGGAAGGTGCTGTCTATGAGATTATCGAGGACGAGAACGCCTTTTGGGGCGAGATACCAGGGTTACAGGGTGTGTGGGCTCGTCACACCACGCTTGAAGGTTGCCGGCGAGAACTGCGGGAAGCGCTGAGCGACTGGATTGCCTTGCGCCTACGTCTTGGCCTGGTGATCCCTGTCATTGCGGAAATCGATCTAAACCTTATCGCTGAGCCTACCTGAGTCTGTTGATGGCCGGATTATCTCCCATCTCCTACCGTAAGTTAGTACAGCGTCTACGTGAATTGGGCTTTGAAGGTCCATATGCGGGTGGTCGGCACCCCCAGATGCGTCGTGGAGATCTGACGGTCATTCTTCCAAATCCGCATCAAGGTGATATCGGTGTGGGTTTGCTTCGACGCATCTTGCGACAGGCGGGTGTATCACGAGAGGAATGGCTGGGCGAATGATTCGCTTGCCCGCGGATATGAGGCAGTAATCCGTGAAATACTTCGGCAAACGACCTGCGGTCGCCGCTCAGCACATGTCTGAGAAATACTTCGGCAAGCGACCTGCGGTCGCCGCTCAGCACATGTCTGTGGTTGTGTTTATAAGCGGCTGCTTCGACATGCTCCACGCCGGCCATGTCGAGTTCTTCCAGCGCGCCGCCGCCCTCGGCGACCAACTCTACGTGGCCTTAGGCTCCGACCGTACCGTCTACGACCTCAAAGGCCGCCCGCCCGCCAACAGCGAAGGATTGTCAAGGGGAGCGCTGCTTCATGGTGCAAAACGTGGGTTGTGTACATCAGGCCCTGATCTCCAGCGGTTGCGGTTATCTCGACTTCGAACCAGAGTTGCGCGTCATCCATCCCGACATCTTTGTGGTGAACGAGGATGGCAACACACCGGACAAGCGCAAACTGGTGCAGAGTTTGGGCATCGAGTACGTGGTGCTACAGCGCACACCTCACGACGGCCTCCTCCCCCGCTCTACCACGGACCTGCGCAAAATCGACCAACTGCCCTACCGCATCGACCTGGCCGGCGGCTGGCTCGACCAAAGCTTTTGTCTTCAAACACCATCCTGGCTCCGTCATCACCCTCTCCATCGAACCCACCCTCGAACCCACGCTCGAATTCAACGAACGTAGCGTGGCGCCTACCCTCAGGCGCTTGGGCCACCAGCACCCGCCGCACGGCCATGAAACTGCGAGGCAATCGCTTGCCGGCCGAGGATCCCCACAAGCTGGCTTACATGCTCTTCTGCTGCGACAACCCGCCCGGGACCGAGGATATCTCCGGGGCTCAGGACACGATCGGCCTGGTCTACCCCGGCCTGGCCCGCTGCGACTATAACGGCGCCTACTGGCCCAGTAACACTTTCTGCTGCAACAGAGGCGTTATCATTGGCGGAAACAAACTTCAGATGACACAACTTGCGCAGATAGCAGGGCAATAATCCGACGGCGTTTGAGGGTGAGATCGTGTGGGACACGAGCAAGCCTAATAGTTTGACGAGCGGACTCCGGTCGCCGCTCAGCACAGGCGGCCAGTCACGGCGGAAGCTGGAAGTCGGTCGGGCCAAGAAGCGGTTTGGGTTCGAGGCCAAGACTTCGTTTTCAGAGGGGTTGAGGAAGCTGGTGGCGTTACATCGCAGCCGGTCCGTAGCTTATACACCTCCATCGCTGATGCGGTCCTGTGCGATGCTGTGCACCAATTGCACACGTGTCAAGGTTGGAATAGAATTCGGAGAGATTAAGTAGTGCTAAGTGGTTGGCCCTACCGCGGAGATGAAAGCCATGAATATAGAACTGCAAATCCCTGACACCGTTGCCCAGGCGATCCGTTTGCCGGAAGAGCGGATTGTTCGAGAGTTGCTTGTGGAGTTAGCGATCGCTTTATATACCCAGGGACTCCTGTCTTTCGGCAAGGCGAGGGAACTGGCCGGAATGGGGAAGTATGAGTTTGGTCGGCTATTAGGAGAGCGAGATATTGCCCGCCATTATGGCTGGGAAGAACTAGAGGACGACCTGGCCTATGCCCGTGGTGAGTAATACCTCGCCGGTCCTGAACCTCGCCGGTCCTGAACCTCGCCCTGATCGGTCAGCTTTCCCTGCTGCATGAACTGTTCGGGGAGATCTGGATTCCACCGGGCGTTCTGAGTGAATTGCGCATTGAGGAGGATCTCCCCGGATCAAAGGCGATAAAGGAGGCGATGGAAGAGGGGTGGCTTCAACCTAAAGATGTGGACGTCCTAGCGTTGGTTAAGGCGCTTCAACGTGATCTGGATCGAGGTGAAGCAGAGGCCATTGCATTGGCGGTGCAGGTAAAGGTGGAATGGGTTCTGCTGGACGAGCGGGAAGGACGGCGAGTCGCCAAATCGCTGGGCTTGAACGTAACAGGCGTCTTGGGGATTTTGCTTCGGGCACGGCGTGAGGGCACATTGCCATCTTTGCGCCAAGCTATGGAGGAGTTGCGAGAAAAGGCGGGTTTTTGGATCGGCGCGGATTTATTTATCGAGCTACTAGAGCATAGTGGGGAAGTCGATTGAAGTATTGCTTTGCCGAAGAGGATTTGTTCTGTCAGCGACGGCTACTGGTAAGACAAGTGCGTCATCGACTCTGGAGGCGAATCAAAGATGACGCAGATAATGAGGACAGAAATGCGTAAAATACTTCGGCAAACGACCTCCGATCGTCACTCAGCACATGTCTGCTAAATCTGTGCTTACTAAAGTTTTTGTCAGTGGTTGCTTCGACATGCTCCACGCCGGCCATGTCGAGTTCTTCTAGCGCGCCGCCGCCCTCGGCGAGCAACTGTACGTGGCCTTAGGCTCCGACCGTACCGTCTACAACCTCAAGGGCCGCCCGCCCATCAACACCGAAGCCGAACGTTGCTTCATGGTGCAAAATACGGGTTGCGTGCACCGGGCCCTGATCTCCAGCGGTTGCGGTTATCTCGACTTCGAACCGAAATTACGTGCCATTCAGCCCGACATCTTTGTGGTGAACGAGGATGGCAACACCCCTGACAAGCGCAAGCTGGTGCAGAGCCTGGGCCTCGAGTATGTGGTGTTGCAACGCACGCCTCATGACGGCCTCCTCCCCCGCTCCACCACGGATGTGTGCAAGATCGACCAACTACCCTGCCGCATCGACCTGGCTGGCGGCTGGCTTGACCAATCCTTTGTCTCTAAGCATTTCCCCGGTTCTGTTTATAGCCCACACCTACAGCATACGGCTGTTCCTGCGCTCGGGAAATCGATAGGATTTGCGTAATGATAAATTGTAAATCCGTGGTGGCTACGATATACTTTTCGTCAGAGATATCGGAAGTGCGTAATGCCAAAAAAATTCGCGAACTCAAGTCAATGCTACTTAAAGCTGGATATGTACAACGCGCTGGCAAAGGAAACCATACAGTGTGGTCTCACCAGGACTTGCCCGAAAAGATCGTTCTTTCAGGGAAAGATGGCAGTGATGCAAGGCCTTATCAGGAAAGAGATGTGTTGGCTGCATTGAAAAAACTGGAGAGACGGGATGAATAATCAATTTAGTCTGTTAATCGAATGGTCCACGGAAGATAGGTTGTATGTGGTAACCTTTCCTGAGTTTCCTGGCAGTCACACACATGGCATAACCTATGAAGACGCTGTTAAGCAAGGTCAGGAAGTGCTGGAGCTACTAGTGGAGACTTACCGGCAAGAAGGCAGATCTTTGCCCGAACCCGCCGAATTTCGATATGCTGTGGCATAGACACTTTGGCCAGTCAAAGCAGCATGCAGGGTCACGGGTTTTCTACGATAGGTGGTATAGGATTGCTGCGTAAAGATCGAATGCATATCGGGATGTGAGAGGATTTTGTTCTAATCTGAGCAATGATAGGAACAGCGATTTTTAGTCGCCGCTCAGCGCCAGACCCCGAAATCTATGGTCGAACTTTGGGATGACCAAAAAAGTGTTTATGAGCGGCTGCTTCGACATGCTCCACGCCGGCCATGTCGAGTTCTTCCAGCGCGCCGCCGCCCTCGGCGACCAACTCTAC
>JAAENG010000464.1 GCA_024224665.1 Chloroflexota bacterium
AGGCGTCAATCAGGCCGGCGTAGGTTTTGTGGAGGACATACCAAGGGACATAGCCGCCCCCGACCCCCCATTTGTGGGCCTTCAGGTCGCCGCTGAAGACATTCTTCCAGACCTCGGTACGCACAGGACCGGTGTAGCCGTCGCCATGCGCGGTCTGCGCCTTTGCGATCTCGCTAACCGTGTAATCGACCCGCTCCTTGAAACGTCTGTCGCCGGTACTGGCGTACATCAGAGACAGGGCGCTCATGTAGTGGCCGGTGGTCTGTCCCACAATATCCTTGAGTTCCCACCCGCCGTAGCGCTCGCCCTTGATCGGCAGACCGGCCCGTTCGTAGTACGGCCAGAGCATCCGATCTGCGTCAAGCGCAAGCAGGAATTCCTGATTGACCTTCATCGCTCTCTCGAATGGACTGGCCAGAAGGGTCACCTGAGCAAGATCGAAGGGATAAGCCTCTACCTGCGCCTTGGGGCCGACCTTCGTTTTACCGTAATAGCCGTCGCTCCTGGGCGAGGCCGTCGCCATGGGAAGGCTGATCATCACGGTGGCTGCGAAAATTGCACTGATGCGTTTCATCATCTTCATTTCCTTTCAAGCTATTTGATCCTTGGCGCATGGCACCCTCAATGACCAATACCCCGAACCAATCTCTATGACAGCCCAATATCAATAAAATTGAAATATATAGTATCACTGCGCGGACCATTCGGCTATTCTATATTGCGCAAAACTTTGTCACATTTGCGCAACCGGACTTGCGAGGTGCAAGTGAAAGTTAACCCGTTTTAAGCGTGTAGTTCTTTATATTGGAGTGAAAATGGCAGCCATTCCTCGTGTCGCTTTGCTAATCGAAACGTCCCGGGAATACGGCAGGGATGTCCTGCGTGGCGTTATGCGATATGCCCGTCTTCACGGACCTTGGGCGTTCTACATCACGCCCGGCGATTTCATGCAGGCGGTACCCAAGATCAAGCAATGGGGAGGCACGGGGATCATCGCGCGTATTGAGACGCCGGCCGTCGGCAAGGCCCTTCTGGCGACGAAGTTGCCAATCGTCGCAATGGACCTGGACGTCGCGCAGTTGGAATCGGGTAGCCTTCTTTCCCGTTGTAGCGAACTCTCATCGGACTCAAGCCATGCCGCCGAGTTGGCTGCCGAACATCTCCTTGAGCGAGGATTTCGTAATTACGGTTTTGTTGGAGTCGCCGATCGTATCTGGTCTCAGCGCCGCGAGGCAGCTTTCTCTGCGGCAATTCAGAAAGCGGGTTTTGCCCCCTGTGTCTACCCACTGCCCAGACGAAAAGCCGATAGGCAGTGGGATCGAGAACAAGCGATTCTAGAGGACTGGCTACGAGGATTGCCGAAGCCTCTGGGCCTGATGGCGTGCAACGATGATCGCGGACGCCAGGTCATGGAAGCCTGTCGTGGGGCGGGCTTGCAGGTTCCTGAGCAGGCGGCGGTCGTGGGAGTCGACAATGATGTACTTCTCTGTGAACTTGCCGACCCTCCTCTTTCCAGCGTGGCGCTCGACGGGGAGCGTGGCGGCTTCGAGGCAGCAGCCCTCTTGGCTGGCTTGATGTCACGCCGCATCAAAAAGCCGCGACACATTGTCGCCTCGGCGCTACGTGTGGTAACCCGGCATTCGACCGATGTGACTGTTCTGGAAGACACCGAGGTCGCGCAGGCCTTGCGATATATCCGAGAGAACGCGACCCAGCCGCTAGGGATCAATGAGATTGCCTACGCCGCGGCGATCTCTCGCCGCTCTCTGGAAATCCGTTTTAAGAAGGCAATGGGCAGAACAGTCCACGGCGAGCTTCGCCGGGTGCGGCTTGACCGGGCAATGCAGCTCCTGGCTGAAACGCATCTATCACTTGCGGGAATAGCCGCTGCATCGGGGTTCAACACGCCCAGCTATCTAGGGCAAATCTTCAAGCAGAAGACCGGCATGACTCCAGCCCAATACCGCCGAACCGAGCGAGGAGAATCCCTCGAGTAAAAACCACGCTCAAAGACCGCGATTTTGTGGCGTGGCGTACAAAAACTCACGCGGAATTATTCCCATGTCCACCCATTTACAGCAATTCGACGCAACGCAATAACGCAGACAACGACCCGTGGGTCTGCGCATAGCACAAAAGAAGCGGCCCTGGAAATCCAAGGCCGCTTCAACTTTCCTTAACTGGTATTTATCAAGAGGACTCTTGATACTGAAATTATCTCTCGATACTGAAATTATCGAACGCTATGTAACCGGCCTCGTCAGAATAGGTAGCATGGCGAATTCCAACCTGCAGCGGCAAACCGGCCATATCGTCCCGCGTTATGGGTGAGGCATCCATCTCTGTCCAGGACAAACCATCGACACTGGTCCTGAAATGAAAGATATTACCTACACGCTCGAGTTGAAGCCATGGATCCAAGCCAAATGCCATGCCGTTGTTGCCATTCTCGTTTCGCGAATTATCGTCTGCGGTTCTGACAAAGTTGCCGCAGTTCCAGATAGGGAAGTAGTCTATGGAGACCCAGTCTTCGCCGTCCCCGGCATCGGCAGGATTAGGCACTCGGGCTGAGAGTGAGCCATCATTGTGAAAGACCTCGGCCCCCGGAGTACCTGCATAATCAACAACTTTGACCGTCGCGATGAAATTGCCCTCAATGATCTTGTATAGAAATGGACCCAGTGTATCCCATGGGTCGCTCCAAACCGCGTTAGTTGACGCCAGGTATAACTGCCCGGCACGGTCAATGGACGCATTGAGAGCATCAACTGTCTCACCCGGGTTCAGGCCTACAAACCCGTCCCAGCCGGTTCCATCAACACCATCAGCAACATAGTCATGAGCCGTCTCGAAATCATCGCTGAATATCACACCATATTCGGGCACTGGCGGGGCTGTTTTATACAGCGCGATGCTGTCCAGGTAGATCATACCTGATCCACTGCCCTCAACACCAAAGCTCAAAGTGGTGATACTGGTCAAATTGATGCCCAATTCAATCAGATCCACATGCCACGGTCTCCATTGGGGTACAGATAAATCACCCTCGTACATAACCTTGGTATTGTTGATCTTGAGATAAAGCGGGTTGCTGTTGGAAAGACTCATGTTACCTCGCACTGCAATGGACAGAGTCGTGATGCCGCCCAAAGTCCAGTCTTGCGCAGGGGCAAACGTACGCTGAATCTCTGAGGCTCCGTTAAAGCCGAGTGGCAAGGCCTGCTTGCCGCTGTCTACGTTACCCGTCTCCATGATGTCGCCATTGTAGTGAACACTGCCCCCACTCCAGATGTCATGGCCGACAGCAGCACCTGTGCCATTGCCGCCATACCCGACGGAGAAAAACTCATCGGCAGAGTAGCCAATGCCATCAAGCCAGGTCTGGAAGGGACGATCGGGACTGTCGTTGCCGTAACTCTCAAAATCATCAACAACCATGGCTTCGACTGTTGAGAAGCTCCACACGGGGCTTGCCCACACGGATGTGACCTCTGCTTCATTCACTTCATCCACACGCCAGTAATAGGTTTGCCCCACTTGAACATCAAGAGCGCCGAGGTTTATACTGTTGGTAGTAGACGTCACAGAAGCTGCCGATCCATCCATCACTTTATTGGCATCTGTACTGGCATAAATAATGCTTTGAGCGGCTTCACGGCCTGCACGCCAAGACACAACAGCATTGGGAAGAATATCCACTGCTCCAGAGGCAGGCTCTGGTGTGCGAGCTGCCGCAGGAATCATTGAAAACTGGACTTCACTGATGCTGCAGGACTGCATGAATCCACCAAAGTTGCTTAGGATCTTGATACGAACC
>JAAENG010000465.1 GCA_024224665.1 Chloroflexota bacterium
ATAATGGCGAAGACCATACCTCATCTGCAACAAGTGATCCAAAGCTGGCTGACAAGATTGCCAGCATCAAGGCCAAACAACAGCGTCATAAGGTTTTGCTGGACGAAATGGAGCGCAGTGGCGAAAGCCAGATATCGCTGAGTGACCCGGACAGCCGCTATCAATCGGGTAAAGTGAAAGCAGGCGTGAGTTACAATGTGCAGATCGCAGTTGACTGCAAGCACAAGCTGATCATTGAACAAGAAGTCAGCACCCAAATTGGCGATCTGGGGTTGCTGGCCAAAACGGCTGAACCTGCCCGGGAAATTCTTGGGTGTGACGAGATCGATGTGGTTAGCGACCGTGGCTACTTCAAGATTGAGGATATAGAAGCCTGCGAGAATAAGGGCCTTGTGCCATATGTTGCCAAACCCCGGCGTGGCCCGGCGGTGCGAGAGGGCTTCTATTCCAAAGAGGTGTTTACCTATGATGGGGACAGGGATCAGTATATCTGTCCTGGCGGAGCATATCTTGAACCCCGTTACAGGCGCAAGCTACGCGATACTATGTTGATTGATTATTGCAACCGGGCTGCCTGCAAGTCCTGCGCTATCAAAACACGATGTACGGGCTCCAGTTTCCGCCAGATCACCCGCTACGAGAATGAAGCGGTTCTGGATCGAATGGCCGTGCGGGTGAGAGATCGCCCCGATATCATGAACGAACGCCGCAACAGTGTTGAACATCCTTTCGG
>JAAENG010000466.1 GCA_024224665.1 Chloroflexota bacterium
GTGTTGCGTGTTGCGTGTTGCGTGTTGCGTGTTGCGTGTTGCGTGTTGCTAACGAAACATGTCTTTCTAGTGGGAACCGTGCAAATTCCGAAGGGGCGCTGCCATTTTAGGCGCCACCGCGCAACAGCGTAAAATAGAAGGTTGCGCCCTTGCCGAGTTCACTCTCGACCCAGATCCTGCCCCCGTGCCCCTCGATAATGTATCGGGCAATGGCCAGCCCTAATCCTGTACCGCTGCCGCTGCGCATGCGATCTGCCTTGAAAAACCGTTCGAAAATACGATTCACATCTTCTTGTGCCATACCGGGGCCGCTATCCTCGACGGCAAAACGCGCATCTTCACCATCCGCCTGTGCCCGGATGGTGATCACCCCTTCGGGTTCGGAAAATTTGATGGCATTGTGCAACAGGTTCTGCAACACCCTTTGCACGCTGTCAGCATCTGCTAGAACCGATAGATCCTGATCAAAATCCATTCGCACGACAATGTCCTTGCGATCTGCTTGATTGCTCATACGCTGCACCACCGGATCTATCAGCACATCGATGGGAGTCTCCACAAGGCGTAAAGGCATACGCCCAGATTCAATCATGCTGAGATCCAGTAGCTCCTGCACAAATTGCTGCAAAGTTGCAGATTGATCCGAAATGCTCCGTAATAAGCTCTTCTGTCGTTTTGCACTGATCGAGGCCGTGCCCAGGAGTGTCTCTACCATCACCTGAATAGCGGCAATAGGCGTACGTAGATCGTGAGAGATGTTAGCCACAAAACCTCGCCTGACTCGCCCCAAACGCTGCAATTCGGTGACGTCATCCACTGCAAGGGCAACCAGGGTCGGTTCAAGGTGTACGCGTACTGCCTGCGCGTGAAAAACATCGCCATTACCGCCAAACTGACGTTCATGTGCAAGGTCATCAGCCATTGCCCAATCGACCAACTCCAACACTTCGTAATTTTGAATAGTACGATTCAGTGGAACAGGCGCCTTGACGGCAGACATCCCAAATGAAGCTGCGCTTTCGTTTAACCACACCACAATGTGTGAATCGTCAATTAAATAGATGGCCTGAGCTTCGATCTGAGAAATGCTATCCAAATAGCTACTGAGCTTCTCAGTGTCTTTAGCAACAGTCGAAGCTTGTTCCCGTGCCAACATCAGTCGGTGTTGGGTGGCACGGAGGTTTTTGTCTGAAATACGCCATCGCCAAAGAAAATACACCGCCACCAGGGCGATTATTGCAGATAAGATCCAGGCAAATGCGGTCATTCCAGATCCTCATCTTCCTCGTCCATATCGACCTCGACCCCGCCCTCGAAGCGATATCCCACACCTCGTACCGTTAGGATCAGTTGCGGACGTGAGGGATCGGCCTCCACTTTCTCCCGCAACCAGTGCACATGTACGTCGACTGTACGAGAATCACCGATGTAATCATAACCCCACACGCGCGTCAGCAACAGATCGCGACTCAAGACAGCATGCTCATGTCGCATAAGCTCGGCCAGCAAGCTGAATTCTTTGGGGCTGAGATCCAGTACCTGGTCTTGCTGCCAGGCACGGCGGCTCACCAGAGCCAGCTTTAGACTGCCCGAGGCGAGGACATCGCGCACGCCATTACGTTGGGCTCGTCGCAACTGCGCTCGCACCCTCGCCAGAAATTCGCCAACACTAAAAGGCTTGGTGATATAGTCGTCGGCGCCACTCTCAAGCCCCACGATCTTATCCATCTCGGAAGAGCGAGCGGTGAGCATGACCACCGGTACATCGGATTCTCGTCGTAGCGAACGCACCAATGACAGACCATCCATGCCTGGGAGCATCAGATCCAATACAACGAGATCGGGTGCTTTTGACAGAGCTTTTCTCAGACCCTCGGGACCATCTGCCGCAGTTAGAACTTTATACCCTTGGCCTTTGAGGTTCAACTTGAGAGTATCACGCAGATCAGCTTCATCTTCAATCAGCAAAATGCGGGGTTTCGATTTGTTCACCATAAACTCATTTTAGCAGACACCGGGGCTAACTCTAAACATCAAAGGCCGGGCAACATCTGCCTGAAACGTCCCAAGGGCAAGGCCTCCCACACCGCCTCCATATCCTCGGCTTTGTGAGCACCGACGGCAATGAGTAAAATACCATACACCAGCCCCGCCAGCAGCGTGGCCAATACCAAACTGAAAGGCCCTACCAAAACAAAGGTTGCAGCCATCAACATCCCGGCCAATGCCTGCCGCCAAAGAACGCTTATCCAAGGCACCGGGGCCAGATATTTGCGAACAGCGTAATAGAATGGAAAAAAGAGGGCCAATTCTGAGAGAATGGTGACCACCGCGGCGGCAGGCGCGCCATACCTGGGGATGAATATGAGATTACCTACCGTATTGAATCCCACTCCAAACACAAATACCCAGGTCAGAAATCGCTGGCGGCCAATGGCTATCAGCACGTAATGTGTTACCGAATTCATGAACCCGATCGGAATACTGAGCACCAGGATTTTGAGCAAGAGTACCGCGCCCGGGATATAATCCTTACCACCGAGAATCAAGATCAGAGGTTGGGCCAGGAAAAAAACGGAGATAGCGACAGGAATGGCGATGATCGTAAGCAAACGTAATGCCAACCTGTGAGTGCGTGCTAACCTGTCGGGCGCATCCGAAGCGAATCGGGACATCACAGGGAAGACAGCCAGGGTAAAATAACTGGGAATGACATTGAGCCCGTCGATGTATTTGTAAGCCGCCGAGTACAGCCCCACGCCAAACAAACCCACCACCGGTGTGAGAATGAGGATATCAATCCGCCAAAAAGCGGTGGCTAACAAGTGATTAAGCATGAGGGGCCAGCCCTCGACTAGCATCCAGCGCTGCATGACGAAGTCAAAATGGCGATGGGGTACCAACAGGCGCTGTCGTAGCAACACATAAAGCCAGATCGCCTGCACCGTGTTCATCACCAGACTGACGGCAGCCAGGCCCACAAATCCCCAGCCTACCAGAATTACCAAAGCGCCCAATGCGACTTTAGCCAGGGCGATGAAAGAGGCAACACCGGCCGGATATTCCATCTTCTCGTAGGCATTAAATGTCGACGAAAAGGCATCACTAAGATTCGCAGGGAAGAGCGCCAGCGCAAATATCGCCACCGCCACTACTGTTTGCTGATCTATGGCGCCTGACCGCCAATAAAAGAATAGAATAATGGCCATGATCGGCAACGAGATCAGCCATAATCCCACACGCAGCGCCACCACATTGGCCAGGAACTGATTGGCGTTGTCGCTATCCCGCCGCTTGGCTACCTCGCGCGTGAGCAATGTGCCCAAGCCAAATCTGGTAATGATCTCAAATATGCCATAAAACTGCACAGCGAACGTATAGGCGCCCACGCCGGCAGGATTGAGGATGCGTAGATAGAGTAAGGCGAAGGCGTAATCGATGACCTTGTTCAGCAACGACATGCCCATGGGAACCAACGAATTCTTGGCAACTCGTTTGACATCGGCGCCCTCGCCCATCAACTGCTCGCGATAATATCGACCCCAGGCCCACCAGCCCACCAGCAAAAGCAAGAACATGCCGGCCAGGAAACTGGCATAAAGACCGATCTTAAATGACATGGGGGTGTAGTGGAAGCGTACGCCATACCAGCCCGGTGTATCGATGTACACTGCCCGGAAATTGCCGTTGGCCCGATAAACAGGCAACTCTGCCTCACCGATGCCTTCCCCCTCATCTACAGCATCCAGGGGGCGCAGATAGGCTCGCCAGCCGGGGAAATAGGCGTCGGCAAGGAGCAGCCAACCTGGCGCATCGACATCCACCTCGATATCGAGACCGCTCAACCCATAGGAGCGTACCCGGACATCACGCAGGTCACCGAATACCGGGGCAGGAAGGGGCTCTTCGGTCTCGAGTACCACGGTTTGGCGTAGATCTTGGGAGCGTAAAGTCTCCCAAATGTCTTCCCCTGTGGCTGCAATGGCTGCCGGCACAAATAGTGCACGGGGTAACACGCCCTGATTTTCATAGATCTGTATCTCGTTATCATAAACCAGCTCGTAGCCGTCGTTGGGGATCTCTTGCGTGGTGACCACATAGCGGACGCCTAATAGATCAAAAAGTGGATCATCCAAAGCTGGGAAGTTGGGCGTATAGATGGGACCGATACGATTGTAAAGCAGGTCCCCTTGCGTCTGTAGTTGTGACATGTACTGGGCGTATTGCTTGGGGATGATCGAGTCATAACCCCGTATATCCTGCAAGCTATGGTACATGCCCAGGTTGGCGTTATAGGTTTTCTGTTCTTGCGGGTCTTGAAGTGCTGTAAATCGCCAGGGTTGATCAGGGCTTTGCCGCTGTTCGAGCCAGGTGACGCTGGGAGGTTGGAACTCCAACAGGTCGGCATCCACCCGAGGGTTGAATACAGAACCTATCAACCACAGGTCGAGGAACAATAAAAGCAGGGCCACCCCTTGCCAAACGCGCAAGCCCACAGACCAGGTGTAAGCGCTATCTTGCTGCGCTCGTTGTTCGGCAGTGGTATCCACCGCTCCGATCAGCTGTTTTTGCCCCAGTGGCGTACGTGCAACGAGCAGCACCAATCCCGACCCCAGAAGCATGAACCCGAACTGCAGCAATCGCCCGGCCTGATAACTCCAAAAAAGGGCGCCATCAGCAAACGCCGCCTGTGCCAGATCAGAACCATTGATGATCTGCTGGCTGGCGGCAATGAAAGGTCCTGGTATAAAACGGCTCAAAAGCAGGAGGATGAGTAGACCTGCGCCTGCTGCTGCCAGCAGCCAGCCTGCCAAGCGCGCCGAATCAGGGAATGTCAGGCGTGGTAAGCGCCGCCGCCCTCCCAACATCTCGATATGCCCGCCCTCTATTGCCAACTGCAGGCGTTCGAAACCAAACCCGGCCAGCATCGCCATCGCCAATGTATAGGGGAAGACCCAGCGAAAGGCCGAATGCAGCTGTCGATAACCGGGTAGCCCATAGAACAGCAGAGAATAAAGTGGTGTGCCAAATGCAAATGCCAGCGACAAAAGAGCGAGAATGGCGAAACCGGCAACGTAGAAACGCCCGGTGGGTGGCCGAACCCAGCCCGGTTTATCACTTGGCTGGCGTACGGTCTCTCCGCGTAGGCGCCCGAATACATCCAGGAAGGCTGCAACCGCCAGCACCAGTGTGAGGATACCCACATAATTCGCCCCTTCTACATAGTTTTTAACGCCCCAGAAAACCGTACGCGTCTCCTGGCCAAAGGCATTCTGCCAAACATCGTAGCGTTCACCCGTCCACCAATCTCGAATGGCATGATGGGCAGGGTTGCCGTAGATATCGGGTAAGACAAAGGTAAGAATCTGGCGTGAGGGCCAGGCCCAGTCCACCACCTGGCTATAGCTGACAGAACCTTCGCGAAAATTCTGAGAAACCAACTCATAGAGGGGGATAAGCTGAATCGAACCCAGAAGCAAGCCCGTGACAGCCATGAACAGTAGCCAACCACCGATACGCAAGACAGGTCGCCACACACCGATCCGCCGCCACACACCTAACAGACGCCAGAGGCTATACATCCCTCCTACCAGCAAGACGTAATAGGTCATTTCGATATGTCCGGCCAGTACTTGTACGCCCAGCACGGCAGACCCCACGACAATGTAGGCCACGGGGACAAAGGGCGCGTTACCTTTCTCCTCTTGCTTGCGTACCACCAGTTCGATCATGGCCAGGAACAAGGGCAACCAGGCAGCACCTGCGATCATCATGGGGAACACCACCGAGCTGACGAAGAAGCCGGAGAACATGAAGGCAATAGCAGCAAATAGTGCGCCCCCTCGTCCCATGCGCAAGATGCGGGCAAAGATATAGGTGTTCATGCCGGCCAGGGCCAGTGTTAGCCAGGTGAACACCCCAAACGCTGCAGCCAGTGACAACACATAAAAAACCAGACTGAATGGGTAGAGAGCCGAATGCTGTCCTGCTGCCAAAAAAGGCACCCCTGTAAATAGGTAGGGGTTCCATAAGGGCAGTTCTCGCTCAGCGATCCCCTGCCGGATTAGCTGTTTCCAGGGATAATTCTCGAGTACCAGATCGGAAAGCAGGGCGTTATGTGGTGTGCCCACGCCAAGATCATCGGCATAACTCAGCCAAGGTTCATATTGATAGATATTATCAGCCGGCAGAAGGGTCTGATCCCCAAAAATGACCGGCCCAAACCAAATGAGAGGTAGCAGTGCAAGAAAGAGCAGCGCCAGAATGTCACGACGCAACTCAGACCGAGAGATGTTCACGGCAGGCTACTGTGCAACGTGTGCAAAGGGGCGACGATCTTGAGGTTTCAGACCCCGATGACGCCAACGTATCTGCCAGGTGCGAAGTGCTGCCTCAATCTTTATAGGCACCGACATTTTAGAGCGCCCGATACGCCGGTCTTCGAAGTAGATCGGCACTTCGATAATCTGATAGCCGAGCTTTTCTGAAACATAAGCCATCTCCACTTGAAACACATAACCATTCGATTGAATAGTATCGAAATCGATCCCTTCGAGGGCACTGCGCCGCCACATTTTGAAACCGGCCGTGCCATCGCGCACATGTAATCCCAGGATGAGCCGGGTATAAATAGCATTGGCCCACCAGCTCAAGAATCTACGCCACCAACTCCAATGCTGGTCCAGTTGCCCACCTTTGATATAGCGGGAACCGACGACGATATCAGCCTGTGCTAAAGAATTGAGAAAGTCCAGGATGTAATGGGGTGAATGAGAGAAATCTGCATCCATCTGTACAACGATATCCGCACCCATTTCCAATGCCATGTTAAAACCATCTAGATAGGATAATCCAAGTCCCGCTTTGTCGATCCGATGCAGTACGCAGAATCGCCCGGGGTGCAAATAAGCCAGATCGTCAGCAATCTCGCCTGTACCGTCGGGGGAGTTATCATCTACGACCAAAATGCTGAAGTCCTCGAGATCGAGTGCCAGCAATTCGGACGTGATAGCAGCCAGGTTCTCTGCCTCATTGTAGGTGGGGAGTACGATTACAAGTTTCATGCACGTAGAAAATCGCTTCGGGAGCTACCCAATGCGAAGGAGCATTATAGGCGACCGCATAACCAACGGTCAAAACGGCGAGATTCATGAAATGAAGTCAGCGCTGCAGCTATCACTGTAGTCGGCGCTGTTGCAGGTGATCGCATCTCTCGTTATAATAGGTGCAGCGGATGTATCCCCGCCCATGCAGACTATGATGTGTGATCCAGATGGAGGAGGAATTTGAATGTCTGAGCGCTTGCTCTATATTGGCAAGCTGCCTGCAGGTAAAAAGCTTTGTAGTTACCTGGAAACGGCGGGCTATACAGTACGACGCGCTGAAGGTCTTCGCCCTTCGTTGCGCGCGCTCTCAGACCTTGATCCCTGCCTTATCATCCTTGACACCAACGATTCCAGCAACATCAGCTTGAGCCGGATTACGCGTACTGCGAGGCGCAGGCCAGTAAAACCTTATGTCATCTTGTTGGCGATTAATCGGGACAGCGCCTATGAAGATGCCGTCTATGATTCGATTCTTGTGCACCCCTTTACATCGCGACGCCTGGAGCAGAAAGTCCGTGAGCTATTAGATGGCCGCCGTGACTGCGTTGTAAGTGCGGGCCCGATCATTCTTGACCGGCGCACGCAACGAGTCAATACACCAGCCAGGGGCACATTTAAACTCACACCTAAGCAATTCTACCTTTTGAGTTACCTTGTAGACCATGCAAACGAACTGGTCACACGCAAAGATCTGATGAAGGCGGTTTGGGATACCACGTACCTTGGTGACACACGTACATTGGATGTTCATGTACGGTGGTTAAGAGAACATCTAGAGAATGAACCGAGCAATCCCAAATTGATTGTTACCATTCGCGGGCAGGGATATTGCCTGGCAATTGATGAGCCCCTGCAGATCGGTGGGGATCCCCTTATCTAGTACGTAGCGAAATAAGGCGTGGTTCACAATCCAAACATCACCAACGAGGCTTATCGACAACGCCGGCGTTTTCTTCTTCGGCCTTTTCGCCATAAATGTGCATGACCCATTCCCGCTGCTTGATGGTAGGGGCAGGTGGATTGGGTAGCAGCTGGTCGGCGCCAGCCTGTTGATGAGGCGGTAGTTGGGACCAGGCTGGGGCCTGCGGTGGCATAATGATGATAGGCTGGGGCGGTTGGGATAAGGCCTGTGTATTTGCATCCGCATCACTGGTCCGTTTTGTCGTCCACGCCAGAACCACCAGGGCCGGGATCATCATAAACATGCCCAGAACCAAGCCAATGATAAGAGCCAAAGCGTCGATACTGAGACGATATGCAGCGACAGCAACAAATGCGGCCAGTACCGTTAGGAAGCCAATCAGAAAGAATCGTCGCATGTGAATCAAATGATACTGGGTGTACTCTCAGGATGAACACCCGCGCGCTCCTGCAATCGCTGTACCACCTGTCGAATCTCTCTATCAGTGATGTGGGCGACCTGCAAGCGCACGGTTTGCCCTCGGGAGACAAGCAAGAAGTCCCCGCGACCGCCAAGACGTTCGGCGCCGCTGCCGGCAAGGCCGGTTGCCACCTTGGCATCTTCGGGGCTGCCTACCGCGCCCACCAATCTGACCGGCAGATTCGCCTTGACAAGGCTGCCGACCACAGTAGCTGCTGGACGTTGTGTGGCCACAATGATATGAATGCCTGCCTCTCGCCCCCGCTGTGTCAGGCGAGATAGTGCCTCCTCTACTACCTTGCCGCCAGACATGCGCAGGTCGGCCAATTCGTCGATGACCACACAGAGCGTGGGCGTGCATCGCTTTTCTCGGTCCCGCTGCTCCATCTCAGCCACCAATCCTTGTAATAGTTCAATGGCCACTTCCGGATCATCGACAACAGGTCGAGTGAGATGGGGGAGACCGGCCATCGAACCGAAACCCCGACCTTTGGGATCGATCAAGACCAGGTTCAAGCTAGCGGCAGTATTGTTCATTGCCAGACTCAACACCATCGAGCGCAACAGCACCGTTTTGCCCGAGCCGGTGGCGCCCGCCACCAGAACATGGGCAACATCAGGACTGGGCAGTCGCAGAAGCAGTGGCACACCCTCTTCATCTACACCCAGGATCATTGTCAGATCAGGAAGACGTTTGATGGTCCTACTCAGCGACTGCAGGCGCACCAGGCCGGCACGAGTACGAGGCACTTCTACTCTGATTGCGCCTCCTTTACGATAGAGCCTGATAGCCGATGCCCCCAATGCCATGGCGATCTCTGCCTGCAAAGCGAGCACTTTTTGCACGCGTGTGCCCGCTGTCGTGGTCAGATCGTAACGCACGAAACGAGGCGTGACTGTACCACCCCAAACACGGCTATGAATCTTATGTGAAGTTAGTACCATTTCGATGATATCAGCTTGTCGTTCGAGTAATTGCTGCATTACAAGTCCCTTTGGGTGTGGATCTTTATGCCAAGTATATCAGTACATATGTTCTAATTCAATTCAGAATTTGAAGCGTTCCACGCACAGGACTGCTACTCCTCCAGGGTCACTTGCAAAAGACACGAGTTGAACGGTTGACAGACCTTTCATGTAGAGACGCGAACAAACGGCCTGGATGCTAACAAGGCCGTTTGTTCATCTTCCGTTATTAGCGATTTGCGGTAGAACGGGATTCGTGATACCGCTGATCATGATCCAAGGCGACTTTGTTTCCAGTCTGCACTCTAATTAGCGATCAATCCAGAGGTTATGGCGAATCGTTGCTTACCAGGAGCCTTCATCGTCAAACCGACAGAGGAGCTTGTGAAATATCACCTAGCTTTACGCAAGCGGTCTGAACCGATGCAACACCAGTTCAGACCGCTTCAGTAGTTGCGAATCGCCTAGGAGTTCAGGATGAGCGGAATGTCAATGTGATAGTTGATCGCCAAAGGGACCGGCGTGGGCGTGGGATCGTCTACGGGTGTGGCGATAATGATAGTTCCACACTCCGTCTGCACGGTCAACCAGAAGACCTCTCCGGCATGGCCTCCAGGATAGACGAATTCGTATCCACCTTGCTGTTTAAAGTAGGTTGGTTGATATTGTGTCCACACCACAGCACCATCGTAGTTGACGATACGGAAGGTCGTAGTTGAATTCCAGTTCAGAGGGCGGATGGTCTTAACATTTTCATCAGGAGTCAAGGGGAAACTGTAGAACGTACCCCAGACGGTAACTTGTACGCGGCCGGTTTCGCATACACCACCCGGCATGATGATAATCGGCAGGTAGATAGGATTCTGAGGAGCCGGTCGGATGTAGACGTCGACCTCATCCTCGTTATCTCCAGGTGTTGGATCCTGCAGACCCTCACTGTCAACGACTGCGTGGTTCCGTTCGAAAACGCCACCCTCGCTGGTGACTTCTGCCGTGAGTTCGATGGTGGTGCTGTCTCCAACGGCGAGGAAGGGTACTGTACAGATGACTGTATTCCCTGCGCCCGGGGTGCAGTTACCATCGCTGCTTTCAAACGACAGACCTGAGGATAGCGTATCTACAACAACTAAGTTCACAGCATCTGAAGGTCCTTTGTTGGTGATCTTCAACATGAAATTCAAATGGTCGCCCTTGTTTGCTTCTTGCCGGTCAACCAGTTTTTCCAGTTTCAGATCGGAAAGCCTTTGGACTGTGATGCATTCATCATCCCTGTTGTTATTCTTAACTGGGTCTTCGGTATCCTGGAAGACCGCGGCGGTGTTGCAGAGCTCTGAGTTGTGTGTTGCATCCTGATCGACACGCACTCGCGCATCAATCGTGACAGTTTCACTGACTGCTACACTATCCAACTGGCAGATTTGACCAACACAGACGCCTTTGCTGGTTTCAAGGCTAACCAGTGATAGCCCTGGGGGAAGCACATCTTTCACGTCCACATCTGATGCCTCTGATGGTCCTAGGTTATGAACCTCGATGAGGTAACTCAGTTCTTCGCCGATCACAACTGGATCGGACAGGGCCCGTTTCCGAACTTCGACATCTGACTGTCTGACTGTTTGGAACACAGCATCATCCTGGTTGTTGCTGAGGTCAGGATCAAAAGTCGTGCTGGAGACTTCTGCGTTGTTATGTACCAGAGCACTGTTGGCGATGTCTGAATTTGCCTCAACAACTATCTCGATGTTTACCGTATCGCCCGGATTCAGGTCGCCAAGCACCCAGACCAACGGGAAGGGACCTGAGAAGGGAGGTGGCGATGCGTTCTTAAAGGTAACCTCTCCTGGCAGTACATCCCTTACCGTGACATTCTCAGCCACACTGTGTCCTTCGTTTCGCACGACCAGCGTGTAGACGACTTCCTCGCCAGCTTTCGCAGTCTGTTTGTCCACATGTTTGATGATGCTGACATCGGCCTTAGAGCGGACGCCGGTGAATTCATCATCATCATTATTATCGTGAACCGGATCATAAGTGTCGCTATGGACGTCAACCCTATTGAGTAACTGACTGGTTGCGTCCGGTGGTACATGCACAGCCAGTAGCAACTCTCTGCTCTCGCCGGCTGCCAGATCACCAACCAGACACTCAATCCGACCGCCACCCAGATCGCTGCAGTATGTACCGCCTACGAAAGTGGTTCCAGGTGGCAGATCATCGGTCACAATCACGTTAACAGCATCAGAAGGACCGAGATTGATGACCTCGATGGTGTAAGTTAGGATCTTGCCAGCTGTCACAGGATCAACTGTGTCTTTCTTGATCACCGTGAGATCCGCCCAGGCAACTACGCCAACGATATCGACAGTGGTATTGTTGTCCGGATTCGGATCTAGATTGCCAGATTGTACAAACGCATTGTTTGTAAGCGTTGTATCTTCGGGCACATCAGCATTGACTCTGACCACCATCTCGATAGTCGCTATTGAAGGCGATCCGTTGAAAGGCATCGTGTCAAGTAGACAGGTAGCGCCGTTACACTGGCCCTGGCTGGGCGTTGCACGTATCAGTGTTACGCCGTCGGGCAGGGCGTCTACCAGTTCGACGTCGACCGCCGTGCCAGGCCCGTAATTTATCACGGTTAGCGTATAGGTCAGCAGTTCACCCGCCACAACTGGATTATCACTGGATGATTTCTCAACCGCGAGATCGGCAGGGGAACCAAAGCGCTGTTGCACAAGCGTAGGTTCCGTATCCTCCAGGATGCTATCGACCAGATGTGTTGAGCTTGTCAGTTCGACGAAGTTGAGCAGTTCGGTACCGCTGACCACGTCGGCGCTGACCAGTGTTGACACCAGGAAGTTGGTGGTTTCACCTGCGCCAAGGGTGCCCAGGCTACAGGTGAGCACTCCCGGTAGGGTTTCCACACAGCTATCGGTGTTAGAGACGTAGGTCACTTCAGGTGGGAGTTGATCGGTCACTACCAGATTCTCCGCGTCGCTTGGACCGGTGTTAGTCACTACGATGAAGTAGATCAGGTTTTCATCAGGTGCCACCGGATCGAATAGATCTCGCTTCTCAATTCGCAAGCTTGCCAAGGCATCGACGAAATTACTTACCGAATCGTTATTGGGTTCAAGACCGGGTTCCAGCGTCTGGCTATTGACGGTAGCACTGTTGGTCAAGATTGTATCATCAGGCGTACTGGAATCGATCCGTCCTACCAGGGTGATGGTAACGGACTGGTTGGGTGGGATGTCGTTCAAGAGGCATAGCGTGCCTGCACAAGTTCCTTGAGTAGTCGTCGTTGACACAAATGAGACTTCATTCGGCAACACGTCAATGACCTGTACCTGGCGCGATATGGAGGGACCGAGGTTCTCAACCAGGATCGTATACGTCACCAGCTCGCCAGCCACCAATGGATCAGGTATGGTTTCCTTCGTTAGTCTGAGTTCAGCCAGGGTCAGGATGCTGGTGTCGGCATTGTCAAAGTTGTTACTGATGACGGGATCTGGAGTCTCAGATGTCACAATACCCGTGAATTCGAGGCTAAGGCCATTTGGCAGGTCTGGATCAACGTCGACGATGATGGGCAAATCGATTGTGGTACCCGGCGGGATGGGTCCTGGCGCAGTGATAGTAACTGTACCATCTCCATTGTCGACTGCGGTCCAACCCGGTGGGAGGTTCTCTCCACTAAATGTGGTGCCAGGTGGTAGGGTTGCGGTCACCACCGTACCAGCTGCATCAGAGGGCCCTTCATTGGTCACTGTGTACGTCACAACTACTGTCTCACCGGCAATAGTGGTAGGTGTACTCGTGACATCAAGTGCCAGGTCAGCTTGAGGATCCACCGGGGTTTCCAGTTCGGTCGTATTGTCGTCGGGATTCGGATCCGCTGTATCGCTATCGACTTCGGCTGCATTGTCAAGTGGCTCTGTCACATCCGCCGACACGGTGCCGACGATTGTTACAGTGGCACTACCATTTACTGGCAGTGTCCCCAGGTTACATGGTAGCACATCGCAGTCACCCTGACTGCTACTCACCGACGTGAGAATGAATCCAGCTGGTAGATCGTCGGTAACAATCACATTTTGCGCAGCAGATGGCCCCGTATTTCGCACGGTTAGTACATAGGTCAACGTTTCGCCAGGAACGGCCGGATCTGGATTGGCGTCCTTGCTGATGTTCAAATCCGCTTCGATATCAACCACAGTCTGAGCGGTGTCGGAGTTATTTTCTTCGTCGGGGTCAGGCGTGTTGCTGAAGACGGTGGCCGTGTTTTCAATGAGTGTGTTGTCGGGAACGGAAGGACCGACCAGGCCCACGATGGTGATAGTGACGGTCTCACCCACTGCCATGTCGCCCACCTGGCAGACGGGACCGCCACAAGCGGCAGGACCGGAGCCCGTGCGCTCGATGCTGGCATCCACCAAGCTCACACCGGGCGGTAACGTGTCTTTGATGTCCACCGACTGCGCTGTCGAAGGCCCTGCGTTATTGTCGACAACGATTTCGTAGGTGATGAGTGAGCCGGCCGTCACAGTGATAGGA
>JAAENG010000467.1 GCA_024224665.1 Chloroflexota bacterium
CATCTTTGGTACCTCCAGACATCTTCACGTTGGTCCCAGCTCAACGGTGGCCGCCCTATCGTTCAGCGTCGTCGCCGGCTTGGGTGTCGCTGTCGGCTCGGAGGAATGGGTCGTTCTGACCATGATGCTGGCGCTTGTCACGGGCGTTTTGCTCATTCTCGGCAGCCTGCTGCGCCTGGGCATCCTGGCCGATTTCTTCTCCCGACCGGTATTGGCTGGATTCATCGTCGGTGTGGCCATCACCATTGCAGTGGGACAATTGGATAAGCTATTGGGATACGAGGTGGACGATCTGCGGTTTATTCCCGAAATTCTCGTTATCATTGCCAATTTCGGCCAGGTTCATTGGGCCACACTGACCGTTGGCCTTGTCAGCTTGGCGCTATTGTTTCTCATGCACCGTTATACGCCCAAAATCCCCGCTGCATTGACGGTTGTTTTGCTGGCAATCATACTCTCCTCACTCCTTGATTTCGAATCGATGGGCATCCACATCGTGGGTGCTATCCCCGCCGGCCTGCCTGATTTCGGCCTGCCTCAAGGCATCCAGTTGTCCGATATCTACGCGTTGCTACCGGGCGCCGCTGCTATTGCCCTGGTGGCCTTCGCCGAATCGGTGGCCGCCGCTCGCTCGTATGCCCTGAAGTACGACTATAAGATCAACCCCGACCAGGAGTTGATGGCGATCGGCGCCGCCAATCTCGGGTCCGGCCTCAGCGGCAGCTTTGTGGTGGATGGTAGTGTCTCGCGCACAGCGGCAGCGGATAGCGCCGGGGCTAAGTCGCAGATGGTGTCCATTATCATCGCCGCTATGGTGCTCATCACCATGCTTTTCCTCACACCCTTATTTCACAACCTGCCGGAAGCAACCCTGGGCGCCATCGTTATCCATGCTGTCTGGCATCTGATCAGTTGGAAAAAAGTCTCCATCTATCGCAATATCACCAGTCTTGATTTCTGGACGGCGGTGGTCGCACTTGTGGGCGTGTTGATGCTAGGCATTTTGGAAGGGTTGGTCCTGGCCATCGGTCTGGGTTTGTTGGGTTTGCTGGTCGGAACCAAGAGTCGCACGACTTCTGTCTTGGGCAAGGTTCCCGACGAAAATGTCTATCGCAGTCTCGAACACTACCCGGATGGCGAGACCTATCCCGGCCTGCTGATCGTGCGCTTCGACGGATCGTTGTTCTTCGCCAATGCCCCTGATTTCGCCGAGGAGATCCGCGAGGGCGTCAAGTTGTTCGAGCCTTCGGTCGTCCTGGTTGACGGCGAATCGATCAGTGACATCGATGCCACCGCCATTGCTACCTTCAGCGACCTCCATGCCGAATTACAGCGA
>JAAENG010000468.1 GCA_024224665.1 Chloroflexota bacterium
AAAACGCCGAGGCTGTTTTGATGTTGCGCTCCTATTTCAAAGCCGGGCGTTGGAAAAACTTCTGCCAATTGGCCAATTCTCACCTCTCTCTTTTGGCTTCATGACCCTATTTCTGCAAGCGTGAAAATGGGAATGCGCCCGCCATGATTTGAACGCTTCCTGCGCTGCCCCAACCACCTTCTCATAGACTGCCGGTGTAGCCTGGATGACGCTTGCAATGGGCTCGTTGGTAGTGGGATTGTAAGAGATCAGTTCACGCCCACCCTTGTCTGTAGTCCAACCCTCCGGGCCAACGCAAGCTCCGGGGTTTACAGCCTGTATGCCCAGGCTGTCGAGTAATGGCTTCATTCAAACCTCCATGGTTCACAGCAAGTCTGCGACGACTTACCGGTTAGATTTTTATGTTGGCTGCATAGTAGAGATTCAGCACCGTAAGTTTAGTATACGCTGTCATAGCTTATCCACTTCAGGCATCATCCAGAATCTAAGTATATCCAGGTTCCTTAACAAGTTTTACTCCATATCGTAAACCTGGAAACCAGAACACCGGTAAACCGGGAAGATCGCACCTCCATGTTTTCCAGGTTTACTGACCTACCGGTCTACCGGCCTACCGGTCTACCGGCCTACCGGCCTACCGGTCTACCGGCCTACCGGTCTACCGGCCTACCGGTCTACCGACCTGCCGACCTACCGAATCCACCCGATCCTGTGGAGTGAACGCCCGGTGGTGCTATACTTGTGGCATGAGTTCCTTCGCTCCTCTTGGCAGCGGCCACGCTCCCGGCAAGATCATATTTTTTGGCGAGCATGCCGTTGTCTACGGCAGACCGGCCATTGCCGTTCCCCTTCCACAGATGCTGGCCCGCGCCATAGTGTACCGCGACCAGCACTGCCTGATCGAAGCCACCGATCTAAATCGAACTATCAACGTTGCCGCTGCCGATCATGACGATCCATTTGCTTGTAGTGCGAGACTGGTCTGCAGCGAGCTGGGCGAACCTTTGCCCCCCTGGCGCATCGTCGTACATTCAGACATACCCATCGCCTCAGGCCTTGGCAGTGGCGCCGCCATTACCGCCGCTATCATCAGAGCGATGCTACATGCATTTGGGGCCACACTCTCCCTTATGCGCCTGTCCGAACTCGTCTACGAGGTCGAGAAGCTACACCATGGCACACCCAGCGGTATCGACAACACGGTAGTCGTCTACGGGCAGCCGCTATGGTTTGTGCGAGGACAGCCCCCTGAACCCTTCAATGTGGGGGCTCCCCTGCACCTGTTGATCGCCGATACAGGTGTTTCCAGCCCTACCCGTGTCACTGTCGCGACTGTGCGCAAAGGTTGGCAAGCTGATCGCACTGCCTATGAAACCGTATTTAGCAGCATCGGCGAACTGGTTCACAGCGCCCGCCGGGAGATCGAGACTGGAAATACACTTGCCCTGGGCAGACTCATGGATGAAAATCAGAAGGCTTTAGCCGAACTGGATGTCTCTTCCTCAGAATTGGAACGTCTGGTCACTGCCGCTCGCAGCAGCGGCGCCCTGGGAGCCAAACTCAGTGGCGGCGGTCGCGGCGGGAATATGATCGCCTTGGTGGAGCATCCTGATCGTGCGAGTGTTGCCAAGGCACTGACGAAAGCTGGCGCCAAAGCAGTACTGGCGACAACCCTTCACGCAAAAGACTGATACAGCAAAAACCGAGGACTGACCATGCCCGAATCATTGCAGCCCTATTACGAATTCGCCGTGCAAACCGCTTACCTGGCCGGAAAACTTACGCTTGGCTATTTTCAGGCAGATGTGCGTCCCGAATTCAAATCGGACGATACCCCCGTGACGATCGCCGACCGCAACGCCGAACAGTTGATTCGCCAACGCATCGAATCGACCTATCCTCACCATGCCATTGTCGGCGAAGAATATGGCGAAAACGATGGTGGTGATACCAGCCACCGTTGGTTCATCGACCCCATTGATGGCACAAAATCCTTCATACGTGGCGTGCCACTCTATGCTGTCCTTATCGGGCTCGAGATCGAAGGGCGGGTCGAGGTGGGAGCCGTCTATTTCCCGGCACTGGATGAAATGGTGGCGGCGGCCACTGGGCTGGGCTGCTGGTGGAACGGCCGCCGCGCCCACGTTTCCGCGGAGACTGATCTAAGCCGTGCGGTCGTCACTTTTACCGATGTCGCCAATTTCGAGGCTTTTGGACGCGCTGGCGCCTGGGAGCGCATTGCCGGGGCCACCTACTACAGGGCGGGCTGGGGCGACGCCTACGGCCATGCCCTCGTGGCCACCGGCCGAGCCGAACTGATGTTGGACCCCATCATGAACATCTGGGATTGTGGCCCCTTCCCACCCATTCTGCAAGAAGCGGGTGGCTATTTTGGCGACTGGCAGGGCAACGCCAGCATCCATGGGAACGAAGCTATGTCGACTACCTCTGCCCTGTTACCCAACGTATTGGCACTTATCGGAGCAGGTAAACCATGAACAACCACCAGTTCCTCGAGCAAGCAGCCGAGCGAGGCTGGCTCAAAATTATAGACAAGGCTGTGCATCCTGTTCTAGAGATGGCGGCAGTGGCATATGCTTTGGATGGATGGCCGCTGCTTTTTACCAATGTTACAGGAAGTGACTATCGGGTAGTGTCCGGTCTGGCATCCGATCGGAAATACTTCGCCCTCGCTTTGGCTTGTGAACCGGGCCAGATCTCCTTTCGACTGGCCGATGCCTTCCGTAATCCACGGAAGGCGCCGATCCATGATTCTGGTGTCTGCCAGGAAGTTATTGAACAACCTGGTGATCTCCTCTCACTCCCATTTCTCAAACACTGGCCTGACGATGCCGGGCACTACGCCACTGCCGCGGTCGCCATCATCAGAGATCCCGACACCGGCTTGAACGCATCTTATCATCGATTGCTACGATTGGACGCGCACCGTTGTGCCGCCCGGCTGGTCGAGCGCCGCGGGACACACACCGCCTGGCAGAAAAGCCCGGAGGGATTGCCGGTCTCGATCTGCATTGGCCTGCCTTTACACGTCCTGCTGGCGGCAAGCCTGGCCCCAAAACCGGGCATCAGCGAACTCGATATCGCCCATGCCCTACAGCCGACACCACTGGTGCAATGCATTACCAACGATCTGCTGGTGCCGGCGGACTCTGAATTCGTGTTGGAAGGTCGCATCAGCCACGAACTCGTGCCTGAAGGGCCCTTCGTAGACCTGACCGAAACCATCGACATCGTGCGGATGCAGCCGGTCATCGAGATCGACTGCATTAGCCATCGCCAGGACGCACTATATCATGCCTTGCTGCCGGGCCACTTAGAACACAAACTGCTCATGGGCATGCCCAAAGAACCGAGTATATACGCCGCCACGAATAATGTCGTGACCTGCCTGAACGTGAATATCACGCCTGGCGGGACATCGTGGCTGCATGCTATTGTACAGATCGATAAGCAACATCCTGATGACGGCAAAAAGGCGATCTATGCTGCTTACGAAGGCCACCCTTCACTCAAACATGTGGTTATTGTGGATAAGGATATCGATATTTTTACTCCCTCCCAAGTCGAGTGGGCCATTGCTACACGTTTTCAGGCCGGAAGGGATGGCTACATACTGCGAGATCAGCCGTCCAGTTCGCTCGATCCATCTGCTCTGCATAGGTCTGGCCAAAAATCACGAACCGACAAAATGGGGCTAGACGCCACCATCCCCTGGGATACCCCTCAAGGCCCCAGCCATCCCCAGCACTTCAAACGCGTACCCATACCTGCCATTGATCCGCAGCCGTATCTTGCGAATCCTGATCCCGGTAGGGGCAAAATCGCACCCTCTAGCTGATGTCGCATTCTCGGAAGTTACCGACCACACTTCTTTTAGTTCTCCTGTTTCTGATGGCCTGGATACCACGCGCCATCGAGCTGGATCGTTCGGTTACGATCGACGAGCCGCTTTGGCTTGCACGTTCCGCCAACTTCGTCCAGGCCATAGCCCACGGCGATCTCGAAAACACTTACCAACGGGAGCATCCTGGCGTACCGGTTATGTGGTTAGGGTCACTGGGAATTCTGCAACGCTTTCCTGAGTACACCACAGCCGCGCCGGGGCAATTTGACTGGGCAAACGATAGTTTTGAATCCTGGCTTGAGGATCACACATCGCATACGCCCCTTGAACTCCTGGCAGCGGGGCGGCGTATGGTCGCGCTTACCATCGCCCTGGCCCTCACTCTGCTCTTCTTCCCCCTTCGCAAGCTCTTTAGTTCTGCCCTTGCGGCTTTGGTAGTTTTCGCCGTTGCCTGGATGCCCTACTTTTTGGGCCTTTCGCGCCTGCTGCATCCTAATGCCCTACTCACCCCACTCCTCTATTTAGCCTTTGTCAGTTTCCTTGCCTGGCTCTATGCTGGCAGGAAGTGGCGCTACCTCGTAGTTTCGGGCGTGGCCATGGGCCTGGCCACCCTCACCAAGATCACAGGGCTCTTGCTACTTCCCACGATTGCCATTCTTGTAATGATCGAAGTCGTAGATATCTGGCGGGATTCGAGCAGGGATAAGTCGGGACTCAGACATCTGCTCGGGGGAAGTCTGGTCTGGGGCGCGATCTCAGTGGCCAGCTTTGTCCTGTTGTGGCCCAGTATGTGGGTATCGCCTCTCGCCACCGTCGGCCAAATCGTCGATGCTATGACGACGTACCAGGCCAGCGATGATCTTCCGCAGTATTTTTTGGGTCAAGTAAGCACCGATCCTGGCCTGCTTTTCTATCCAGTTGTCTACGCGTTACGTAGTTCACCTGCCACCCTGCTGGCCTTGCCCGTGGCGATTCTGCTTTTTTGGCGTCGCGCCTGGCCATTTGACAGCTCCCTGCGAAGGAAGGTGACCATAGCCCTGCTGCTCAGTGGCCTTGTCTATGGTGTGGGCATGTCCGTGGGTGGTCAGAAATTCGATCGCTATATCTTACCGGCGATGCCTGCCATCTCTACGATCGCCGTGCTGGCCTGGACTGGCCTGGTACAAAAGCTGATACACATCTTGCGGAAACCATCGGCGTCCGCTGCCGGCGATCAGCGATTTGCCATCCTCATGACGCTGGGCATCCTGTTCCTGTTGCATGTCATGCCGGTCTTCCCGCACTATCCCGACTACGTAACTTATTATAATCCTTTGTTGGGAGGCAATCGTACGGCCGAACGCCTGATCACCTTGGGTTGGACGGATGGCTACGACCAGGCAGCGCAATGGATCAATCAACAACCTGATGCGGAGACAGCACGCCTGGTGGCCTGGTTTGGCAGGGGACCGGTTTCTTTTCTCAGCACGGGACGGCAACCCCCCCTTGAGTTTGACGACCCCGCCTTCTGGTTCGACGCCGACTACGCCTTGCTGCACATCAACCAAAGACAACGCGACCTCCCCAGTTATGAGACTCTCCAATTCTTTCAAACACTGCAACCGATAAATACTGTGGATGTGGCGGGACTCGACTATGTGAGAATCTATGATGTTCGCGATCTCGAACCACCGGACTTCACCGGCATGCATCGCACCCCAGCTATCGATTTCGACGAAACCATTCAACTTGGCGCCTACCAGATAAACGATCACCGAAGTCTGGCAGGTGAAGCGCTCACGGTCGTTCTGTTTTTCAAGAGCCTACAAGACAGACAGGGTGACTACATCGTCCGCTCTCAACTTATCGGAGCTGACGGCAAGGAAGTGGCCCGGAATAACAGCACTCTGTCACAGTTTCTGAACAGCGATTGGGGTAGTTTCTGGCCTGCCTATCAGATCCGGCCCAACCTGCAAATGCTTGATGTCCCACCGGCTACACCAGCGGGTGTTTATCGTCTCGTGGTAAGCGTATTGGAGGCCGGCCATCTGGACAGAGCCTTGACTCTCGATGCCCGCGATTCGACAACCTATGATTCGGCTGTTGCTGTAACAGACATCCACATTGATACGACCGTAGCGCCCGAAATCGGCCAGGCCAACTGGGACGTGGTTCGTTTGACGTCACTTAGGCATCCACCGGCAGCCGAGGCTGGTACGACATTCGTTGTGCAAGCGACGGCCGAGGGACAGACCGATGGCTCGCTGAAGATCTCACTGCGTATCAGCGATCTCGAGGGCCAGACATTGCTCCAGCGCGACAGAGAACTGACGGGCGACATACGTTTCGAGTTTGATTTACCCTCGGAGCTGCGTCAAGATCAATACAAGCTGGAGGCCACTATCTACGATCCCGACACCCTCGCTTCTATCGCCACGATCGACGACCAGCACCTGATACACCTGTCCACGATAGAAATCCGCTGAAAAACATATGGCTCTTTCGGAATTTGCATGGCCCCTACTTAGAAAGGCATGGTTCCCATTAGCATAAACATCACGTAACACGCAACACGGCCCCTCCTGAGCGATGACCGAAGGTCGTATGACGAAGGGCGCCACGTGTTTTTCTAGGACCCCACGAAATTCTGTTGAACCAAACATATCTGTTCTTTTATCCCTAGGTTCTACTTCAATGTACCGATTGTTCATCTCTGTCGATCTCCCACCTGATTTTCTGGAAAAGCTGCGTGGCACCCAAAATCAGCTCAAACGCTCTCTGGCAAACTACCCCTTGCGCTGGACCCGGCCGGAAGGAATTCATCTCACCTTAAAATTCCTGGGCGATACCGATCCTGCGCGTATCGATGATATCGTCGCCATCCTCACACAGGCGGTCGATCCCCACCCCCCGTTTGAGATCAGCGCCGGAGGTCTGGGATGTTTCCCCAACCCTAACAAGACCAGCGTCTTGTGGATTGGCGTCGAAGATCGTGACAAACGTTTGCAAAAGCTGGCAGCCAGTATCGACAACGCCACCAATAGCTTAGGCTGGCAGCGTGAGCGCCGGCTCTATAGTGGCCATCTCACGTTGGCACGCGTTCAACGTAATGCCAAAAACCCTGAGCGCCGCCACCTTGGGCAACAACTGTCCACTTTGGGTGTTCCTCAAAATATGGGGATCATATCGGTCGATGAAATTCACCTCATGCGCAGTCAACTCAATCCGCAAGGGGCGATCTATACTTCGCTCGCGACCCTTCAGCTTGTGGACAAATGACACAGTTACCTATTGTAGCAGTTATCGGTGAGGCTTCGACTTACCGGCCCCATAATCGCTGCCAAAAACCTCGCTTAGGGGGCGGGGATTCGTTATTTTGTCCTTGTACCGTTGTCTCCATTGTGGAAGACATTGTGGCGTCTTGAGTTGTATCAACCGCAGTCTCGTTGATCGCGGTCTCTCCTCCGGCTGTGATTTGTGCGGGCGCAGGTTGAGTCTGCACAGCGGCCGGTTCATGAGCGACGATCGGTATGGGAGCGGGTGATGGCTGTACGGGGGTCTGTTGAGTCGCGGCCCGCTGATGTGACATGGCATCTAACCGTTTCTGCAATTCAAAAAGCTGTGCTTCCATCTGGCGCATGCGCTCGCGCTCACTGCTGCGCGTGCTTTCCAACGAGCGTTTCATTTCGAAGACCTGGCGCTCAGTGTCAATCATGCGTTCGCGTATCCGCACATTTTCTTCCTTCAGATTGAAGTTATCCTGCAGCAGCACCCCCAGCAGTTGGCGTTCGGTCTGCTGGCTGGAGAGGATAATCTGCTGGCTGTCAGAAAGCGAGGATAGGGTCGCTGCAACCATTCTGGCAACGTCTACCCCATCCTCCTCCTCAGGTTGATGCACGAGCGCCGACTCATCCTCTGCTTCCGAATCGGTAGCGGCAAGGGCCGGTTCATCACCCTCTTCAGAAGCATCACCGTTGCCGTTGTTGATGTCTAACAGGATGCGGGCCTCATCAAAAGATTTTCCTTCTTGCAACATACCCTGAAGCTCTATCAAAACCCCTACATCTTCATTCGAATAGCGGCGATGTCCTTGCCCTATGTCTTCCAAGCTAGCGGTGACAGGGTGTCCTGCTTCAGATGACAGATAGTCACTGAAATGCAGCGACCATCGCCTCAGCGTAGATGTGGAAACGCCGAGTTCCTTAGCCACCTCTGTAGGACGACGCCCTGTCGTCATATGTATTTGTTCCCCAGGGCCCAATGCGTCAGGCTAATCATCAACGACTCGATAATCTCCTTCTACTACCTCAGGATCCTGCGCAGGTGGTGCTGTCTTATGCCCACGGACAACTGCACGGTGTTCATCTACGATGTCGGATGGGCAGGAGCTGAGGAAATAGCGCAGTCCCAGCCAGATGGCGGCGATATCATCCACCTGACCGAGTCCAGGAATCAGATCGGGGACCAAATCGATAGGTGAGACGACATAGACTACGACCAGCAAAGGAATGCCGAATCGCAGCATAGGATTGATTCGTCCATCCATAAATAGATACCAGGCCACGCGTACGTTTTCAAATAACTCCTCTAACGTGCCAGGGCGATGGTCGCTGTTTTGCGGTTGTTGTTTCGAAGTCATGCACTTTCTCCATTGGAAACGGGGGAAATTATGTTGCGGTTGCCGTTTTGTTGGCCGGAGTTTCTACAGCATTGTGAAATCCCGTTCCTACTCAAATCCGGCGTGCCATGCAGCATTATGGTAAATCCTAACATATTCGTAAGCGATATGACAAGCGATTTAGCCATCGATGAGCGATTTTTGCGTACACGCGGATTTTGCGTACACGCGAATTTCGCTTGCAAGCGAATTTTGCTTGCCCTCGGCATTCGTTAAGATTTCATGGCATAATGAGGTGCGCAGACAGAGAATCCTTGGTATCACACCTAGGATACCCGATCATGACCCCTGTATTCTGTAATACGGATTAGCACATGCCAGGGTTTCGAAATCGCTATCGCACATGAAATCGCTCGCACAACATTTAGCCGAACTCCCACTGGCAATGCTACAGGCTATTGCCCAGAATCAAGGTCTAGCCATCGCCGCAAGTGGACAGAGCCAGTATGCCAGCCTGCTCTTACCTCATCTTCAAGAGCAAGCGCAGATATCACTGGTCTGGGAAGAGTTGAATTCCTTTGATCAGGCTGCGCTGAGATTTATCGTAGCCGAAGGAAATCGGGCGCCAGTGGCGATATTTCAACGGCGATTCGGCGAGTTGAGGCGTTTTGGCTCAGGACGTTTACAGCAAGATAAACCCTGGCTCACACCAACCGGATCGGCAGAACGATTATGGTACCGGGGGCTAATCACGCGCGGTTTCGATGAACTAGCCGAGGATGCTGTGGAACTCATCGGCATCCCCACCGATCTCCTGCCCCTCTTGCCGATATCGGAAGAAACCGCTTCGGATTTTGCACTGCCACACCCGCAAGCCCCTCCCATCAGCACCTATGATGAAAACGAACGATTGCCTGACGACCTGGCAACGATGCTCATCTACCTGCAGAGTCGACAACTTTATCTTAACCGTCGCCAGCAATGGCGCCAAAAGGACTTACAAGCACTGCTGCCGCAATGGCAGGTACAACCCTCAGACCCTGAAAACCCCTTGAAGCCAGGAGATCGCCCAGACCTTATCTGGCACCTCGCCCGCCAGTTGGGTTTTCTGAAAACAAGTGGCCGTCGTCAGCAGTTGGCCGGAGATGCCATCCGTGGGTGGTTGGCCCAAAGCAGGATGCAACAGGCACAGGCCTTGTTTTTAATGTGGCAGAACAGTAATACTTGGAACGATCTCTGTCTGACACCCCATCTGCACTGCGACAAAGGCAACTGGCGAAATGATCCCATCTCTGCCCGCCAGGCGCTGCTCGATATACTGGCGCAATTTGAACCTGACATCTGGTACCGGCTGGAGGACCTGGTCAAAGCGATCTACGAACAGCGTCCCGATTTCCAGCGGCCCGACGGTAAATACGATGTCTGGTACATCCGTGATGATGATGGCGTTTACCTGAAAAGTTTTTCAAGCTGGCTGGAAGTGGAAGCGCGTCTGATTCGATTCATTTGGCGGGGACCACTGCACTGGTTAGGGACCGTCAAGCTGGATGAGGATCAAGCACTTTGGTGTCTTTCCCAGAGAGGGGCGCTCTATCTCAACCAGGGTCTTTTGCCCGAACAATCTCCTCCCCCACCACTTGTCATCACAGCCGATTTCCGGGTACACCTTCCTATTGGAACACATGTCTACGATCGATTTCGCGTCGCACGGTTCTGTAGCTGGGAAGCAAGCTGGCCCGGCTACCGTTATCAGATCAGGCAACGAGGTTTGCGTCGGGCTGCGGCTTCAGGCCTTAACACCGAGCGTATCCTCGATTTCTTAACCGAAACCAGCGAGAACAAAGTGCCTGCCAATGTCCGCAAAGCCCTGATAAATTTCAAGCTTTGACAGTTAATGCCAAGAGATCGCTGTCATCTCTTGTGGTTGAGCAACCAGGACGACTCACACAGACAGCACGCAACACGCAACACGTGTTTTTCTAGAATCACACGAAATCCTGTTGAACCTCGTTATTCACTATAATGGCAGTGGTTCCAACCCAAACGGGGTTGTCAGTCCAGAACCGCCTAACGCCTACGCGCTTTTGACATTGATGCTGTTTGCGCCCATCATTATTGCACTCCTGTAAACAAACTATGGCACCATTACTCCTTATTTTTGCACTCATTGCTATACTGGTCGTGCTGGCCAATCTGGGACAACGCCAGCAATGGGCGCGCTGGCTCACTTACGCGATCATCGCCATTTTCTCCGGGCTTACCTTGCTGGCGGGCGTGCTGGTGCTTGTTTTGGATGTCTACCTGCCGACCGACATACTTGGCCCGGGCTTCACCGCTAACCCGACAGGTACCGGCGTGTGGTTAACCCTCTCGGGTGGTATCTGCGTGGTGTCAGTTATCCTTGCCATCATCGCCTTTAGCAGAGGGGAGGATCCTCACCTGGGTCGTTTCTACTGGAGTCGCCCCGTTCACATCACAGCCCTTGTATTCATCGTCCTCTACGCCGGCATCAATCTTGCTTTTGCATCTGCCTTCACTGATCCATCGATCTTGGCAGAATCAGGCGTTGGCGTCGAAATTGGCGATGTCTTGGCACAATATGTGAGTTTCGTGGCCTTGGCGCTCTTGGGCGTGGGGTTGGGGATTCGCCGTAGCTGGAGAGAGAGCCAGACCCGGTTGAAAGTCAATCGCTTGGGGTTTACCGAGATCGCTGTTGGTTGGTCACTAACGTTGTTGATGATCTTCATGAGCGCGATGCTAGGCGTAATCACCACCCTACTCTCCCCCGATAGCACTGCCTATGCCACAGCCGCCAATGAAATCCTTATCGATGCCTTTAGCAGTCCCGGCGGTGCAGTGCTTTTAGGCTTGTTGAGCGGGATCGGTGAGGAAGTGCTCTACCGAGGCGCCTTGCAACCTGTATTTGGCCTTTGGATCACAAGTCTCATCTTTGCACTCCACCACATTCAATATCTCAACCTCACGATCATCATCGTCTTTGCCTTGGGCCTGACCTTGGGGTGGATTCGAAATCGTTGGGGGACTAGCACAGCTGCTCTGGTACACGCCTCGTACAACGCCGCGCTCATTCTTCTCTCGCTAGTTGCGTTGGAAGCGGTTGGCGCCTGAGTTTCAGGAGGGTGCATTTTGTCAGCGTGCATACGACGCAAATGTGGCGGTATTGATTCGCCTACTTCCGTGTGCGCTGACGGACGGCCTCGAACAAGATAATGCCTGCTGCCATGGCCGCGTTGAGTGACTCGACTTCATTGGCCATGGGGATAGAGATCTTCTGTACATCCCGCCAGCCGCTCGTTGCCCGCCTCGATGCGGTTTCCCCTCCGATCACCAAGACAGCCGGGAGGGTCCAGTCTATCTCTGTATAGAGTTTGGCGCCCCGTGCATCTGCCTGATATGGCCGAGCATTCCCAACCCATGCATCGACCTGCTGCAATCTCTGTGCGGCACGGATTGCCAGGCGATAGTGCGCACCCATGCCCGCCCGTAACACCTTTGGCGCCCAAGGATCTGTTACGCCCGGCAATACAATCACTTGATCTACAGCGGCAGCAGACGCCGACCGTAACAGGGTGCCCAGGTTTCCGGGGTCGCGTAAACCATCCAGGATAACTGACAGACCATTCGAACCAGGTTTAATAGCGGGAAGCGGAGATACAGCTATGACCCCCTGAGGTGTTACCGTTTCACTTAAAAGGGCCAGCAATGCCGGTTCCAGGCTGAAGGTCTGAACCCCCGCCAATCGTGCTCGCCCAAGCAACGGCGCCATTTCATTGGCTTTTGCGGGATCAACAAAAAGCAGCGCCGGTGGGTAACCGGCGCTGATACTATCTTCGATAAGCCGTACACCCTCAAGTAGAACCTGATGGTGTTGCAGGCGTCCCCGTTTGCGCTGTAGTGCCCGAGCGTGCTTGTAACGAGGATTGCTGCTGCTGGAAATATGTACGGCGTCCATTCCCTAATTCAGGGAAGATTTCGCCACATCCACCACAGCTTCAAAGGCCTTTGGTTCATGCACAGCCAGATCGGCCAGAATCTTGCGGTCCAGGCGTACGTCGGCCTGTTTTAGTCCATATATAAAACGGCTATAGCTCAGATCGTGCTGGCGGCTGGCCGCATTGATTCGAGTAATCCACAAACGGCGGAAATCACGTTTGCGGCGGCGGCGGTCGCGATAAGAATAAAGCAGCGCGTGGATCATCGACTCGTTAGCAGTTTTGAACAAACGATGGCGGGCGCCAAAATGCCCTTTGGTCAGTTTCAGGACTTTCTTATGTCTGGCATGTCCTGTTACGCCTCGTTTTACACGTGTCATATCAACCTCAATCTAGGGATTTCACGGCCCGCCGGGTTGTCACAACCCCGAGCCCAGGTGTTTATTTTCGTTTCAGGTAAGGGGCAAGGCGCTGGACCTGCCTCCTGTGGCTATTGCTATTATCTGTAAGCAACTTGTCGAACTGGCGTTTGGTACGCTTAGGAGTACGGCGTTTGAGATGGCCTTTCCCGCCCTTGGTGCGGCGCAATTTGCCATTGGCAGAATACTTGAAGCGTTTCGCTGCCCCTTTATAGGTCTTGATTTTCGGCATCGATCATTCTCCTGACAAGAAAAAAGGGCCCCTCAACTGAGCAGCACCCTTTTTTGGTGTTGTGCTGTGTTGGAACATATCAAACGAAAGTACGAGTGGTGTATTCTCACCTCACGTGGCCTTCGTGAACTAGGTCATTAACTACTCTTCGAGCCCGAAGCAGGCGCCAGTATCATCAATAGACTGCGGCCTTCCATGTTCGGTCTCGTTTCAACTTCGCCGACATCCGAGAGACGCTTGGCAAATTCTGCCAGTTGTTCTCGAGCGACTTCTGGGTGGTATATTTCTCGACCACGAAAGCGTACACGCACTTTTACTTTGGCGCCACTCAAAAGGAATTTTCTTGCCGCACGCAGTCGAACTTCGGTATCATGTTCGCCAGTTTTGGGTCGTAAGCGCACTTCTTTTACTTCGATAGTCTTCTGTGCTCTACGGGCTTGTTTCTCGCGTTTGGCCTGCTCGTATTGGTATTTACCATAATCCAATAAACGGCAGACGGGTGGTTTGGCATTCGGTGCGACCTCGACCAGGTCCAGGTCTTTCTCTTGCGCCAAACGTAGGGCTTCTGTAGGCGTCATAATACCAAGCTGTTCACCATCATCTGAAATCACGCGTAATTGCGGTGCTCGGATTCTTTCATTGACGCGGACTCTTGGCGCTCGCCTGGTATGGGTTCTGGGGTTACTTCTTCTCTTGGCTATGGCAGTGTCTCACTATAATGGATGCGGTGGTTAAAAATGGCCTGTTTATTGGAACGATTCGAAGGCAGTTACCATCGATTCGCGAAAAAACTGGCGACTGTCGAGAATACCATGATAATTGGTTGTACGTCAAGTTAGGGGCGTATTTGAGATCAGATAATAGGGTCTAGATCAGAACCATCCGCTGGTTTGGGCTTAAATGACCTCGCGCTCCGCAATAGCTTGATTGGCAGTCTCTACGAAGGCATCGGTTGACATCGTGCCCAGGCGCTTACCATTGCGTAACCGCACATTGACAACGCGTGCTTCCAATTCGCGGCCGCCAAGCACCAACATGTAAGGGATTTTTTCCAGTTGTGCGTTGCGGATCTTGGCGTTCATACGTCCATCGCTGTTATCGACTTCTACGCGCAAGCCCGCCTCTTTAAGCTTGCCGGCGGTTTCATAGGCGTAGTCTATCTGGTCATCGGTGATGGGTATGACCACGGCCTGGACAGGAGAGAGCCAAACCGGGAAAATGCCGCCATAGTGCTCGATTAACAAACCGAAGAAACGTTCGACACTTCCCATCAAGGCGCGATGGATCATGTATGGGCGATGCTGTGAACCATCAGCACCGATATAGCTGAGGTCAAAACGTTCGGGCAGGTTGAAGTCAAATTGGATGGTACTTAGTTGCCAGGGTCGATCCAGGGCATCGGTCACATAGATATCGATTTTGGGTCCGTAGAAGGCGCCATCACCTTCGTTGATCGAGTAAGGATGGCCGCTGCGTTTGAGCGCTTCCAGCAGGGCTTGTTCAGAGGCAGCCCACATCGCTTCTTCGCCCACTCGTTTTTCGGGTCGTGTGCTCAAAAACAACTCGAATTTCTCGAAACCGAAATCGCCTAACAGCCCAAGGCTGAAATCAAGCACCTTGTCGATCTCATCGGGCATCTGCTCGGGCGCGCAGAATAGATGGGCGTCGTCCTGCGTGAACCCGCGCACACGCGTCATCCCATGCAACGTCCCCGAACGTTCGAACCGGTACACCGTACCCCACTCAGCATAGCGGATGGGCAGGTCTCGGTAGGAGCGGATATGGCTTTTGTAGATATGCACATGGAAAGGGCAATTCATGGGCTTGAGGTAATACTCCTGCCCTTCGATCTCGATGGGAGCGTACATGCCCTCTTTATAGAAATCCAAGTGGCCACTGGTTTCCCAAAGCACTGATCGCCCGATATGCGGCGTATAGACCATATCGTAGCCACCTTCGAGATGCATTTTCTTGGCATGATCTTCGGCCAAATGCCGCATCAAAGCCCCTTTCGGATGCCAGAGGATCAGCCCGCCGCCGACCATCTCATGATTGGTACTGAACAGATCGAGTTCCTTACCCAAACGGCGATGATCGCGCTTGCGTGCTTCTTCCAAGTGGTCGAGATATGCCCGCAGCTCCTTTTTATTCTTCCAGGCCGTGCCATAGATACGCTGTAGCATGGGCCGATTCTCATCGCCCCGCCAGTAAGCGCCGGCCACGCTCAATAGTTTGAATCCGTCCGGGGGTATTTTCCCGGTATGTTCCATGTGGGGGCCACGGCACAGGTCTTCAAATGTATCTTGGGTATAGGTCGATATCTCTACAGCACCCTCGATTTTATCACCATATTCATCGACGCCGCCCTCGGCCAACCCTTGGATCAATTCGACTTTGTACGGTTGGTCGGAGAACAGGTCCAGGGCCTCTTCGGCGCTGACCACTCTTTTGTCAAAGGGATAGCGCCCGCTTACGATCTGGCGCATGCGTTTTTCGATGGCTTCGATATCTTCAGGAGAGAAGGTTCGCAACGAGCCATCATCTTCTCGACCGAGATCAAAGTCGTAGTAAAAGCCATCTTTGATGGGGGGGCCGATCGCGACCTTGGCATCGGGAAAGCGCTCGATCACAGCCTGGGCCATGACATGCGCTGTCGAATGCCTGATCTTGTAATAAACATCGTATTGTTGGCCATTTGAGCCGTTGCTTTGACTGGAAGACATGTGAACTACCTCCGAAATGTAGACCCGGCAGATCTGAAACGTGGTATAATGACTTGTTCGAAGACCGGATACCAGTAGAATAGTAGACCGGGATAGATGCGTTAAGGCATACTAGTATGACTATCTACCCGGTTTTCCGGTATTTTGGTTTCCTGGTTTGCAGCGTAAAGACATAGAAAAACCCTGCTATCCATTGGGACGCAGGGTTATACGCGGTTCCACCCAATTTGATGGTGAGATACCTCGGTATTCACCATCCTCTTCAGGGGGCTGGTAACGGAGCCATCCGGAAAAGGTTAATGGGTGTCGGCAGCAGATGCGCCTCTGACCGTTCCCCTTTTCGCTCACGGGTGGTTTTCACAGGCGCCATACGGTGGAAGTTTACAGCCGGCGACTTCCATTCTCTGGCGCATGCACGCCTGTTACTCGTCCCGATCAATGCTTTTAATATGTAGGTGACAGCCACCATCATGGTGGCTGTCACCGTATCTGGTGGGCGATACAAGACTTGAACTTGTGACCTCCACGATGTCAACGTGGCGCTCTAGCCAACTGAGCTAATCGCCCGAGATATGGGTGCATTATACTCAAACGGCCGTTCCCTTGCAAACTGGTTGTGGGGATTTGGAATTTAGCTGCGGTGCAGAGTTGGGCAAGGGATGATGAGGGTCATGATATTTGGCAATCCTGAACCGTTGGATAGTGATCCAAATCAGATTTTATCGTCGAATTCTTACATCACATGCATATTCCCCTCTGAATCATTCGGTGCCATCCCCTCCACCGCTGGTCTGACCTTTTTTCTGAATCCACTTGTCCGTTTTGTTATGCTAGATCCCCGTACTTTCATACTTTTACTGTCCCCCAACTGCCCTCTAGCGCCACAGCAGCAAGCAAAATCAGGAAATCTTGTCCTTCCGCCGATGTCAGGCTACCCGCATTGTCACGATAGTACGCCAATTGATCCTGAACGCCAGCGGTAGATTGCGCTTCTTGTGTGCTGTTGAACAAAACGGCTCTATCACTATCACTTATCTGCGCCAAGTCGCGCGCTGCATTGCGCAACTGGAGACCCTCAATTTCGGTGAGCGCTATCCCCCTATAGGACTTTCGCATCAAAGAACTCACCAGATACTCCAACAATGCTTCATAGCTCAGGTCATCTGGCGTCACTCCGCCTTCACCGCCCCTTGTTCGTTTACATGCCCCGTGGGGTCGTTGTAGCGAATGGGGTTATTCGCACCATAAACATATCTGTTAAGGTTCGAAGGGTTGCCGGGGTTGGGCACGATGGTATCAGGCTGCACAAACCGCCCTCGCCGATAGTCATACCAGCGGGAAATGTAGTCGTACAATTTGATCTCGCTTTCCTGGCGCTGGCCTGTATAGCGATAATCGGTCTGGCGATTGGTCGGGGTTAAACCATACGCCC
>JAAENG010000469.1 GCA_024224665.1 Chloroflexota bacterium
TCCACTTCAGGGCTGGCGCTGATTTTGACCAGAATATTGAGCTGTATTCACAGCATAAGAAAGGAATCCCAATGATGGAAAGGACCGCTCTAGCTTTACACATTTTATCGCATTGTGGCAAGTCATTGACCTCTTTGGTTCTGGCTTGTCCAGGTTAGGTTGGTCTGGAAAGTCTCCATTACTTTGCACCACCTTACTGTCCAATAGGTGCTGACAACTTACACTCAGTTTGGGTACGAGTCTGTTCTCATCTAATTCACAGGATTCCAGAATCACATCGGCAGCATATGAAAGCAGGACATCTTTCAACATGGCGATAGCCTCCGATTTGGGTTGGCTTTCCAAATGTAGCGCCAATTGTCAACATAATGCCGATCACCAAGAGTGCGGGAGAACCCGTTCTCGCTTGACAAACACACGATACACACGATCACTTGCGAGTGGTAGCATTGTCTCGCAGGACAGTGCTGAAAGTGCTGGAGTAATCGGAATCCCAACCCTACAGAAGAAACAAACCGCTGGCGAACCCGGGATGGTGCTGATTGCAACTGAACCAGGAGACCTTGACAACCATCGGCACATTGACCTGTCGGTGAAAGTGGCAGGGATCCAGCCTGTGTGGCTGATTTTCTAAGTTGACTTCAGACTACGATGTGAGTGCACTCTTTTGCAGCTTGAGTAAGGTCTGCTCCTCAAGATGCCAGAGTGCTACTGCCCGATGAGCAGGTTCGTCACAGGGAGCCCGGCATAAGTGCGAAGTCGAAGTCCGCCACCTGATTCGATAGGTCCGATTTCTGCCCGGTCGAGTTGACGGCAAGAACGATGTAGAAGTAGTTTATTGAGATATCCCCTAGTCCACTGTTCTCATCGAGATAATGCATTTGGGTATTGAGTGCGCCCGACATCACATCCACACCAAGCTTGCTACAAGTCGACGTTCCAGGATTCCAACACGGACTATTAGTTGATCTGTAGACTTCGTAGTGCTGTACGGTGGAGTCCTTGTGTAACCATTGAAGAGAAGCATTGTTGTTTTGTACGATCAGTGTGAGGTCTGATACAATTTCCGGATGAAGAATAAAGTTGGCGGTGACCGACTTGTTGCCGTTCATAATCACGGAGACGGGGTTGGCTGACCCACTGGCATCTTCGCCCCAGTTGGAAAAGCTGTAGCCGGTGTTGGCGGTGGCGGTGAGCTCGACAACTGTACCGCGGGTATACTTGCCACCTGCACAGTTAGGTGGTGCTAAGCCGGCGTTCACACTACCGCCGTCGGACGGATTAGCGCTGATGGTCAGAGTATAGCAGAACTGGTCCTCTTTAATATCTATGGTGTAATAGGTGTGCAAGCCGGCATGGGTATTGCTGCTTGGTACAACACGCAAGTAGTAGGTCCCGTTGGTTGGGATGATCCAGATGATCTGGGAAGCCAGACTGTCAACCAAGTAATTGTCGTTCTCCGTCAGCAGGGTGGTTCCGTCCACGTCGTAAAGCTCGAGCACTGTGTCAGCATTCGACTCCAAGAGGGAAGTCGTGACAGTATAGCGATGTCCCGCTAACGCTTCGAACTTCATCCAGTCTTGTTCGTCGGGGATATGGTGGTTGTGGAGATAGCTAGTGTCAACGGTCATCGGTGTAGCTTGAGAACTATGATTATCTTGCTCATAGATATCCGGCGCCACTTTTGCATTGCCGGCCCCTGTGAAAACCAGAGAATAGGTCTGTGGTCCTTGGTTCAAAGCAGATGCCCTGACCTTGACGGTCCAAGTTCCAGGCGCCGGATTGGCAACGATGACTTGCTCCTGGTTATTGAGGTTGTCGGTGCCTGTCGTGGCAGTGTTTTCCGGCTGTGCAGCATTCAGGACATAGGGACGGTAGGTGGTCTCGTCAGGCCCTACGACAGTGAGGTCCAGGTTGTTGACTAACTGCACGGTGGTCGCGAGAGCAGCAGGGGCATCATCCCAGGCCAGGCTGACCTTCAACTCTGGTCTCGAACCGCTGAAGGAGTAGGTGAAGGCATGTTCCTCCTCGTTGTCGTACACAATCTCTTCTCTGAAGTCGCCCGCGACTAGTGCATCCACTGCACTGACGCCATCCACACGGCCATAACCATACTGGTAATCGGGACCCGGATTGCCGCGATCAGCTGCGGTATGTATCAGGAGTGCCTTAGCCGTAGACGGCAAGAATTCCTCCGAGGTGCTGTACGTAGACCTGTACTGTTGTAACATCAGCGTGACTATGCCAGCGACAGCTGGCGCGGACATAGAGGTGCCACACCAGCCATGCCTGGGGGGAGGGTAGTCATTCGGAGGCAGTGTGCTGTTGATTTCATACTCACCGCTGTTCTCACACCCCGGTGCGGATACGATGGGTTTTAAACGACCATCGTCCGTCGGACCCCAGCTACTGAAATCGGTCATCAGATCACTGTCGGAGTACGTGGCGCCTATTTGGATCGGATTCTTCGCCCCTGCGGGCGGGGCCGTTGTGTTATAGCCCGTACCACACTGTCCTCCGCCTCGTTCATTCCCCGCCGCCCAGGTCATGATATAGGGCTCACCCAGGCTTCCTCGGACGATGGCATCAAGCAGGTGCGATGTGGCGCCATAGTTACCTTCCAAGGCACAGCCAAACCCATTTCTAGCCGTGTTGGTACCAAGCGAAGCCGTCCCCAAGTCCGCGCCATATGTATTCTTGGCGGTACTCCAATCCGCCTCGATGTCTCCCGGATTTGTGTAGAGGAAGATGCCGGAGTCATCATATTCAAATCCATAAGAGATCACACCTGCATTGGGCGCCATTCCTCTAAGATTGCGTCCGCCAGGGCTTCCTGCTCCGTCTCCTGCTGCTGTACCGGCTACATGGGTGGCGTGCTTACCCGTCTCATCTGTGTCGCCAATCGTGAGCCGACCAGTGAACGCTTGGTGCGTTGTTGCGACGGTACCTGAATCATAGACAAGCAAATCAATACCTGATCCGTCCAAACTGTAGGGAGCATCTTGCAAATCATCTGCCCCAACTCTTGGCCGTACGCAGTCGTTCAGCGGCGACATAGCCGGAGAAACCTGTTCAATCCATTCGATCTCATCCTCCTCGGCTAAGGAGCGCAGATCGCTGCTCTTGATCCACACCACCAGTGAGTTGATAGACTTTATCTCTTGGCGAACCGATCCGGCGTGCGTACCAACAATCTGTCGTCCGCGTTCTAGTAACACATCCTTCGGGAACTGTACGATTAACGCCAGGAGATCTTGCTTAGCATCATAGCTCCATGAGCCGTATCGATTCTCCAGCAAGGCGGGTTCGACCTTACGTTCGTAGCTCCACTCGCCCATCCAGCGAACGGCCCTGTTAGTAGCCAAGCTATCAACGGCCTGGATCGGAAACGAGGCAAGCCATGTGCGGTCGGGTATGTAGCGCACCAACCGAATGCCCTCACTCTCAAGTGCTTGCTTTTGTTCATAGCTGGGGATCTTCTGAAACTGAACGAGGGCGTGTACACGTTCTTCGTTGCGATCAAGCTGAGTCGGGTGTGTCTGTTCGTCTAAGAGGCGTTGCTGTACCTCTGGCTCTAGACCAGGTTCCGGGATGAAGGTCCCGCTTTTGAGCATAACCGCGTACGGAGCTGGGTCTGAAGGCGAATCAGCCACTGGCGCCAGCGGTCTATCGGCTGTCGCGGCTACATTGCTAAAGTTACAACCCCATCCGAGAAAAGGGCTATCCTGACGAATCTCGCTGCCGACTTTCGCCAGCCGCACCTCGATCTGACTAGGAGCAGGATGATCCAAAAGATACTTCACGGAGACATCGGTTACAACGCTGTCTGTGGGGGCAGTTCGATCAACTAAGGGGATATCGAGCCAGCTTCCGTCCTCTGGGATGTCAAGAGTCTGTGTTTGCGTGAACGGCCCATAGACAGGGATGAAGCGATTAACTTGGACTTCGTCAACACCTTCCACTCGCGCGCCCTCCGGCAACTCGGTCACTTTTGCCCTTACTGTCGTGTCTCTTGGTTGAAGTACCACCCCACCGACCACAACATGTGTTACCATGTCACGATCCATCGGGTTTTCGAGATCGGGGAAAACTATTGTCTCAAGTGAGGAATGACCGAGCCACGCTTCAACTGCCGACGGTAGCAGCAACGAAGGAAGGATAATCAAAGCAGCCACAAGGGCTAACATGATAAAGCTGCATACTTTAACTTTCACGGTTCCTCCTTCTCAATCGACACAAACCATGTTGTTCTTAATTCGGTTGGATCGATCTTACAGCGTAGTTAGTGGGCGGACAATCTATCAGGATCCTTCTTATGGAATTTCACGACAAACGTCCTGAATAACATGATATGATCATCACAGTGGAAAAATGCCTGCAAGATCTATGCGCTTACTCAAAATTATCGACAACTTTTTGTCGATGTTTGTGGCAAGTGGCAGGTTTGCAAGTGGCAAGTTCAA
>JAAENG010000470.1 GCA_024224665.1 Chloroflexota bacterium
AGTACCTATTCGCCGTACGCGGCACCCCGTAACACATTCGCAGTGACAACGGCGCAGAGTTCGTATCCAAGGTAATTTGCCGTTGGCTGAAAGAAGCCGATGTCAAAACGCTGTTTATCGCCAAGGGCAGCCCTTGGGAGAACGGCTATGTCGAATCGTTCAATGGCACGCTTCGCGATGAGCTACTCAACCGTGAAATCTTCCTGAGCTTCGAGGAAGCATGTTGGGTGATTGATCGCTGGCGACTGGACTACAACCATCATCGCATCCACAGTTCACTGGATTATCAAACCCCTGCCGCATATGCGGCAGGCTGTGTTCATCCGGCTTCGGCTACGCCCCAGCCCCCCGAACACAGCCGCAACACTAACCCCAATCCTCTCACTCACAATGGTGCAAAGGCTGGGGGGTAGTCAATTGATGAATACATCCAAGAGCGAGAAGATGTGAAGAAGGCGACGAGGGATACCTACTTAAAGGCAAAGGCGAACCTGGTTGACTACTTTGGGCAGCGGAGATTGATACGGGAGATTACAAGCACGGATGCCAAGAAATGGCGTGTCTGGTTAAAGACGGAGGGCAACCGAAGAGATGCCAACCGCAAGACGATGGCCGAGGAGACGGTAAGGCGTCGTACCGGGACTGTGAAGCAATTCTTCAGAGAGGCAGTTGAGCGGGGGTACAT
>JAAENG010000471.1 GCA_024224665.1 Chloroflexota bacterium
AGTACCTAGACAATCGGGTTCTTGTGCGATGGGCAAGAAATCTGGACAGGATTAACAAGATTAGATCTTTGAAAATCCTGTAAATCTTGTTAATCCTGTCTTTTCTTTGATTGGTTCTGGCTCGTCCAAGTTAGGGATTTGAGAGTGCCAATGATCCGGTCCATAAAAAACAGAGGCGCCAGGGTCTTTACTGGCGCCTCTTGTCGAGGACGAGCAATGCTCAGAGTTATTGTGTGGCGTCGGGTATATCGCCGCTATCCTTTAGCAAATCGCCGATACCACCAATGGTGGAAAGGATGCCGGTGGCTTCATAGGGCAGGTAGATCTTAGATGCCTGACCATCTGCAACCACTTTCAGAGATTCGAGGTATTGGATGGCGATCAGCTTGTCGTCGGGCTCGGCCGCCTTGATAGCACCATAGACGAGGTTGATAGCGTCAGATTCACCTTGAGCTTCAGTTTCCAATCTGTAGCGCTCCGCTTCGGCCACACGCCGTACAGCTTCTGCCTCACCTTCAGCTCGCAGGACGGTGGAACGCTTGACACCTTCGGCCTCCAGAATCTGGGCCTGGCGATTGCCCTCGGCCTCCAGGATATTGGCTCGCTTTTCGCGCTCGGCCTTCATCTGCCGGTGCATGGCCTGGGTGATATCGGCGGGCGGATCGATGCGCTTGATCTCGACACGCACGACGCGGGTGCCCCACTTATCGGTGGCATCGTCCAGAACCTCGCGCAGCTTGGTGTTGATGTTGTCACGGGAGGTGAGGGCCTGATCCAGTTCCATCTCGCCGATGACATTACGCAGGTTGGTCTGGGCCAATTTGGTGGCGGCGCTGAAGAAGTCGGCGACATTGTAGACCAACTTTACGGGATCGGTCGCTTCATAGAAGACGATTGCGTCGACGGTTACACCGACATTGTCCTTGGTGATCACTTCCTGTGGGGGAACATCGACGATCTGTTCGCGCATATCGACCTTCCGCATCCTGTCGATGAAGGGCACGATCAGGGTCAAACCTGGCGAAGCGGTTCGACGATAGCGGCCGAGTCGCTCGATCACACCTTTTTCGTAAGGGGCAATGATGCGAATCGACGCTGCGGCTACAATGAGAACGAATACAGCAAGGACAACAAAGAAAATCAGAGCTTCCATAATGAGCCTCCATAGAGAAGGGAGAGAGATGTAGTGAGATTTTGGGTCTACCTAAAGTTGTTGATCCGCTGTGGGTCGAACCAGGACACGGGTGCCTTCGACCCCGATGATCTCGACCACCGTACCGCTTGGGATAGATTCTTCATCGGCCGATTCAGCACGCCATTCCTCACGTTCGATACGCACTCGTCCAAGACCGGCGAGAGGTTCGATGGTTTCTAGGACGACAGCACGTTTGCCTAAAACCCGGTCGACGCCCACATTTTCAGGTTGTTCGCCACTTACACGATCGGCGAATCGGCGTGAGAGGGTGACTGAAATTGCAGAGACAGCGATAAAGACGAGAAGTTGCCACTGCACTTCGAATCCGAATAAGGCGAAAAGCGCGCCGGCGAGGGCGCCGATGCCGAATGCGGCCAACACAAAGCCCGCCGTAAATATCTCGCCTACGAAAAGTATCATGGCAAATATAAGCCACCCCCAAAAGAAGATATCGAATGTCATTTCATGCTCCTCTGGAAAAGTTATAATGGCTGGTAAGGGCCTAGCGATTATCCAGACTGCGCTGGGAAAATCAGGCCCCGCTAGGGCAGGTAGCAAGTAGCAGGTCGCAGGTGCGAGTTCGGTTGCAGACAAAGTTGAACTTGCCACCTGCAAACCTGCCACCTGCCACACACGTCGACAAAAAGTTGTCGATCATTTTGAGTAAGCGCCTAAGGCGATATGAATGTTGCGATTGTGTGAACGTGGAACGAGCTTCTATTAGTCCCAAGATATTTTACGAAACGGTCAACTTTAGTTTTCGGTCTTATTTCATGCACGTTCCTAGGACAAAACTTCGTTGCCATTCATAATCCCATCATACCACGGCTATTGGCCGCTGCCCGACCCAAAACTGACAGGCCAATGACCGTTTCCTGACCCCGCACCCCTTCCGCTCCCAACTGTTTTGACAAAGGCCTACCCCCATGCTATCCTTCGCCGCATTATGCAGCACCCGTTTCCTCGATTCAGGAGCCCAATCAACCTCCCGGCCTAGCCGGTTTGGACCCCTGGACGCGGGCACGCATCAGCGCTGATTGACCCAACCAGGCTCTCCGACCGGAGGGCTTTTTTGTTGGGGAGAAGCGGCAGGTCGCAAGTCGCAGGTCGCAGATTACGGTAAGACCCACTTCATCCAAACGCAACACGTACCTCACAACACGATTTTTTACTAATAGCCAGTCTAATATGAACCTTCGCATCGGCATTATCGGCGCCACCGGCTACACCGGTTACGAACTCGTCCAGATTATCCAGCGGCATCCCCACGCCTCCATTGCCTGGCTGACATCCGAATCTTCGGCGGGTAAACGTTTGAGCGATCTCTATCCCACACCTGATGATACATTGCTCATCAAGATGGCAGATGCATCTCTGAGTGAAGTAGATGTCGTGTTCTTGTGCCTGCCTCATGTGGCCTCGATGGAAGCAGTTGCCTGGGTGAGATCAGAGGGTGTCCGCGCTATCGATCTTTCCGCCGACTACAGGCTGCCGGATGCCGATATATATGAACAATGGTATGGTCAAAAACATACGCAGACAGATCTGTTAAAGGAAGCGGTCTACGGGCTTTGCGAGGTCAAGCGCGAGCAGATTGTGAGTGCCGGTCTTGTGGGCAATCCCGGCTGCTATCCTACGTCAGTCAATCTCGGGCTGTGGCCCTTGGCTCAGGCAGGGGTGCTGAAACCGGGCATTATCGTTGACTCGAAATCCGGGGTCTCCGGGGCGGGGCGTAAATTGCGCTTGAACAGCCATTACGTCGAAGCCAACGAGAACTTGAGACCCTACAGCATCGGCTATGCCCATCGCCATATCGCTGAGATGGAGTTGATTTTGGGCGCCCATGTACCCAACTTGCAGATAACCTTTTCCCCACATCTGTTGCCGGTCAATCGGGGCATTCTTTCAACGATGTATGTCGATGTAGATAAGACACTGGATGAACAAGCACTACGCCACCTTTATGCCAACGCTTACGGCGATGAGCCCTTTATCCATCTGCTGCCCGCCGCTGCGGTCGCAACGCTCAAACACACCAACCACACCAACCGCTGTGCCATCGCCCTCACGCCCTTGCCTCGGCCCGGCCAATACATTGTCACCGCCAGCGAGGACAACTTGCTCAAAGGCGCGAGCGGGCAAGCAGTGCAGAATATGAATATTATGTTCGGGCTTGATGAAACAGCCGGGCTCGTGTGACGCATCACGTTCAGACCTTTTCTCAGTCCAAAAACAACGACCTCATGACCGAAATCCCTGCCCAGCACAACATCCACGTCATTAAAATCGGTGGTAGCCAGATCGATGACCGAACTTTTCTCGCCGCCATGGTCGAGACAATCCAGCATATCCGCAAAAGCGGTGTCCGCCCTGTTATCGTTCATGGGGGTGGTCAGGAGATCGTACGTCTGCACGACGAACTGGGTATTCCTTTTGATATCGTGGAGGGGTTGCGCGTCACCAGTGACCAATCGATCCGGCTGGTTAAGATGGCGCTCAATGGTATCGCCAACCTGCGTGTGGTGCGTTGGCTGGTCAATGGCGGGATCTATGCCATCGGCTTAAATGGCATAGATATGGGCCTGATCCGGGTGGAAAAACATCTGTCCGGGGATATCGATCTCGGACGGGTGGGCAAGATCACGGCGGTGCACGTCGAAAAATTGCTACCGCTGATCGACGCCAATTTGGTGCCAGTGATCTCTCCAGTTAGCCTGGGTCATGATGGTTTCAGTTATAACGTCAATGCCGATCATGTGGCCGAGTCCCTGGCCATCGCCCTTAAAGCGACCACCCTTGTCTTTCTCACAGATGTACCCGGGGTCATTATCGCCGGCAGGCCCATGCGGGCCTTAGCCGTGGATGAAATCGAAGACCTGATCTTTGGACACTTTATCACCGGCGGCATGATCCCAAAAACTCGAGCCGCCGTCACAGCTATCAACCACGAAGTGCCAGCTGCCCTGATCACGAATCTGGAGAGATATGCCAGCGGTGAGGGCACCCTGATCGTCAAAAGCCAGTAGGGAGGCATAATGAATCGCACGATTGAACTCGAACAGCAGAATGTCGTCCAGGCGTACGCTCGACCACCCTTCGTCCTGGAGGATGGAGAGGGTGTGTGGCTGCAAGACAGCAGTGGCAAGCAATACCTCGACATGGTATCGGGCATCGCCGTAAACGCGTTGGGCTATGGAGATCCCGAGATCGCCGACACCCTAAGGGATCATGCTAGCAAGCCCTTTCACTATTCGAATCTCTACCATTCAGAACCGATGGCTCGTCTGGCGGCTCGTCTGGTAGACGCCACACCCTTTGCCGATAGGGTGCATTTCCAAAACAGTGGTTCCGAAAGCAACGAGGCGGCCTTCAAATTCGCTCGCAAATGGGCGAGAACCCATTATGGTGAGGGCAAGACGAATATCGTCGCCTTCAGCGGCGCCTTTCACGGTCGCACAATGGGCGCGCTGGCGGCTACGCCACGCCCCAAATACCAGGAGCCCTTCAAGCCACTTATGCCCGGCGTGCGTTTTGCAGAATTCAATAATCTCGAAAGCGCTGCTGAGGCTATCGATGATAGCGTCTGTGCCGTGATCTTGGAGCCAGTTCAGGGTGAAGGTGGTATTTATCCCGCAAGCAATGAATTCATGGTAGCCGTGCGCGAACTTACGCGTAAACACAACGCTCTTATGGTTTTGGATGAAGTACAGTGCGGGGTGGGGCGCACCGGCGCCTTCTGGGCCTACGAACCTTACGGCATTTTGCCCGATGTCCTGTGCGCGGCAAAACCACTGGCCGCCGGCCTGCCCATCGGCGCGGTGTTGGTGACCGAGAGAGTGGCAGATGTCATTCATCCTGGCGACCATGGTACCACGTTTGCCGGTGGCCCACTGGTCACCTCGATCGCGGATGTGGTTGTGCGCAGGGTGAGTGATAGCGATTTCTTGACGCACGTACAGGAGACAGGCGCTTATTTGAAGGAACGTTTGCAGGAGATCAATAGCCCACACATCCAGGGGGTGCGCGGGCGAGGTCTCATGCTGGGCGTGCAATTGGATATCCCCGTCCTGCCTCTTGTGCAGGCAGGCTATGAGCACGGCATCCTTTTGCTCAACGCCGGCAGCGATGTCTTGCGCCTGATCCCCCCCCTGATCGTCACGAAAGCAGAGGTCGATCTCGCCGTCGATCGCATTGCTACCCTTCTAATACAGGTAGAATAAGACCGTGGAATACAAAGCCATACGTTTGTCCGAAAAACTCGACCTGTTCAGCGAGCACTGGTCCCCCAGGATCGTCGCACAGTTGAACGACTATCACTTCAAGCTGGTCAAAATCCAAGGAGAATTCGTTTGGCACGATCATCCTGAAACGGATGAGGTCTTCATGGTACTCGACGGCGAGATGTTCATCGAGTTCCGCAGCGGGCGCCTGCGCCTGCAAAAAGGCGAACTTTTCGTCGTGCCGAGGGGTGTCGAGCACAAACCTTTTGCCCCAGAACAATGCAATATCCTTCTGATTGAGCCCGCCGGCACCATCAATACTGGCGATGCCGGGGGCGATCTTACGGCGCCGGCGGATGCCTGGATTTAGATTCACCAAAGCAAACATCCTCCCTAACCATGAGCATCATGAAGGCGCCTATCGTGATAACTGGCTTATGGTTCGGAAACGAGCTAGTAGTCAGTCAAGCGTGCCTTGATGGATGTCATTCTGAGTGAAACGAAGAATCTCGCCTTTGCAACCGGAGATTCTTCACTTCGTTCAGAATGACATATTTATCACTCTAGCAGCTTGTCGGAAAAGTAGAGAAGCAAAGCGAAAATGAAGGCATTGGAGACATTTTTCGAAGGTTTTTCACCTGGCGGTAGACATAACGTTAGATTACTCATTCATAACGCATGGAAACAGTGCCCGATTTTGATAGTTGGGCGCGTTGAAGCAAGGTTTA
>JAAENG010000472.1 GCA_024224665.1 Chloroflexota bacterium
CACGAACCATTACGCGAGCGGCGCAAGGCAAAGCGCTTTACGCAAAAGGATTATGCCTTTCGCAAGCGCCCTAACTAGACCCTAAGGGGTCTTGGCATTTTCAGCCATGGAATTCCATTCCATGGCCATATTTCACAACGATATTAGAGGATGATCCAACTAAACAGATACGTGTACACCGCGAACAATCGACAGGAAAGCGGCAGTGCCTGCTATATCAACTTCTTCAACAGCTTGGGCGTCACAAACCACTGCAGGGTGCCGGTCTGCTCGGCCACAGCCTGCCATGAGCTTCCCCAGGCTTCGATATAAGCGATGGCGCCTGTGGGCATGCGTAGGTTTCCGCCGCACAACAACTCGATCAGTTCCTCGAATCCGGGATTATGGCCGATCAACATGACAGTGTCGACCTCATCGGGAATGTCGTGGATCACTTCCATCAATTGGCTGGCCGCTGCCTCGTAGATTCGCTGATCGAAGATCAAGTCCCCGTCAAAGCCGCACGCATCCCCAACAAGCGTCGCCGTAAGTTTGGCGCGTTCGGCAGGTGAACTGACAATGATATCGGGCAGAGCCTCCCGTTTTGCTAAAAACTCTCCCATCCGAGGCGCATCTTTAGTCCCACGTTTGTTCAACGGGCGCTCGAAATCATTACGATATTTGGAATCCCAGGAAGATTTGGCGTGCCGCATAATCAATAAATCCTTCACGATGCCTCCTATGAAGCCGAACAGTTACAGTATAGGGTTACTTCGCAAAATGTGCGTTGTGTGCGTCTATTGTCCATATCGAGATCGAGCTTGCTCGGTTTCGGTCTCGTGTAGAGGGTAAACCAGTATACGGGAAAATCAGGCCGACTCCGGCAGGCGACGTTGGTCCCGGTCTACGAGTTTACCGGTCTACTGGTCTAAAAATTTACAAGTCTCCATTGTAACACCGCTCACACCCTTGTACCAATGCCGCATCTAAAATCATCGGCCAACCGCTTTGGCGACCGCCGCCGCCCGGTTAACGACCTCCAGTTTGGCGAATATCGCTTTGAGATGCCGCTTGACGGTGTTGGGTGAGATGACCAGATCTTGGGCGATCTGCTTGTTGGTCATACCCTGCACCAGTAGATCGAGCACTTCCCGCTCTCGCTCGGTCAGGATGTCAAGGCTCGTTCTCACCAGCTGATCTGCCAGGGCCTCGTCCAGGGTCTGCATGAAAGCTGTACGCTCAAAGGCCTGTTTTTCGAAGAAGGCGTAGGCATTGTAATCATTGTAGATGCGCTCTGTCTGCGCCGGCGAGGCAATGCCACTGACAACGATGGTCTCGATCCCAGCCTCGTTACAAGCCCCCAAGAGCCTCAGGCCATCGACATTGTCGGTCGGGGCCAGAGAATTGGCCAGAGAAAGATCGACCACGGCAGCGTGATACGACCCCCGTTTGAGACGCCCCAGCGCTTCGCCATAACTTCGGCAGAACTCCACTTCATGCCCAGCGTCGGTCAGAAGTTCGGAGAAGATGTCTTGCCAACCTGCATCATCTTCGATTACCAGGACCCGACCCGATGGCTGCGGTTCGCTCAATCTATCTCCAGGTTTTTGGGATGGAAAGACCGAGGCAACGGTCGCCGGCTCTTCGCCTGGCGGCCGGGATGTAGAGCCGGCCAATATCTCACGAACCAGGTCTCGAAATTGCGCTCGCCTGAATATCTCTTTTCGCAGACAGGTATGGGCGCCATAGTCTTTCATAGCGCTGACTGCGATCTCCACGGTTGCAAACCCGGTCAGCAAAACGGACACGCAAGCTGGATCGTGGCGTTGTAAAGCTTGTAATATCTGCAATCCTTCTTGATTGTGGTGGTTGGCGCCACCCAACGAGAGATCGACCACTGCCAGACGGTGTGAAGCAGCCCGCATTGTCGCCAATGCTGTCGCCTGATTAGCGGCGATGTCGACGGCAAGCCCGGCATCACCCAATAGCTCGGTCAGGATCTGTTGCCAGGCGCGATCGTCTTCGACTACCAGGGCTCTAGAACTGTAATGAGTTGACATAGGTGATGTGGCCATGATTCTTAGGTTGTTGATTGTACTCCATCGCTTCCTGCGATGGGCAGATTGAGCCGAAAGGTCGTGCCATGGCTGCCGTCACTCTCAACGGTGATAGAACCGGCGAAGCGTGCGATCAGTGTTTTGACCCACCATAACCCGAATCCGAGTTTTCCCGAGGATGCGGATGCGCCCGAATAGTTGAATTCAAAAATACGCTCATGCTGTGATGGGTCGATGCCAGGGCCGGTGTCAGTTACGCTGATCTCGACCCAACCATTTTGCCTGCAGCCCTCGATATCGATTTTCCCTGTGCCCATCATGGCGGTGATGGCATTTTCCAGGAGATTGACAATCACCAGCGCCAGACGCTGGCTCCCGGCCATAACATCGGGGAGATCACTGAGCCCTGAGACATGAAGGGTGATTGTTTCGGGCACATCGACAGCAGCAATGGCTTGTTCGACACTGATGGCCACATCGACCGGCGACAGTTGGATAGGTCGCAGATAAAAGAGACTGTCGCTCAAGGCTTCCATGGCCTCGATGGCACTACGTTCGATCTCGGCGAGATTATGGGCCAGGTAGGCGTCGCTTTCTAACGACGCTCGGCATTTGTCCTGGATGCCTTCGACGCGCACAGGGATGGCGCCGATCTTGTTGTTGAGACGGTGGAGCAAGTTGGCAGCGATATCGCCAACAGCAGCGAAGGTCTCGGCTGCGGCATGCTGTTCTTGTGCTCGCCGTAAGGCTTGTTGTCGCTCAGCGTTCTGCACAGCCAGCGCCGCATGGTGGGCGATAAACATGAGCACTTTACGATCCCAGTCGGAGATGACCAGCCGCCCGGTCTCGGAGTCGACACCATAGACGCTAAGGGCGCCGACCGGATCACCCTCTTGACTTGCAGCCAGGGGTACCACCAGAGCTTGCAACCATCCCTGCTCGGCTGCTAACTCAGGGTGCCTGAATCTGGGATCGCTGCGTACATCGTCCGAGTAAACAAACGAGTGACTTAGAACGGCAGCACCTGTCAAACTTTGGGCCAGGGGGACTCGAACCCCCCGCCGGTAACCCCCGCTGGCACTTCTCAGTAGCAACTCCTCCCCTTCTAAGGTCCAGAGAGCGCTTGCAGGAGCATCCAACAGGTCACATGTAAGATCGACAAGGCGGTCGAAAACCTGCTGGGCTGAATCGCTCAAAAGCCTTTCCGCCACCTCTTGTAAGGCGTCGAGCAAGCGCACTTCCTGAATGGCGATCACAGCTTGTGTCGCCAGTGATTGCAGTAACAAACTGTCTTCTTCAGAAAAAGCTCCAACCCTCTGACTTTCGAGATTGATCACCCCTTCCAGCCGTCCACCTGATCCGAGCAGTGGCACAGCTAGTTCAGAGCGCATTGCCAAAACATGATCCAATGGGTAGTAGATGCGCGACCATCGGTCGGTATGGACATCGGCGATGCGCAGGGGAATGCGTTTTTTGGCAACCCAACCGGTGACACTGGTGGTGTTGATTGGCAAGGCCTCGACAGCCGGTTGCCCCAGGTCCTCGCCGGCAATGGCCCGCGTGACCAGCAAGCCCGTCGCTCTATCGACAAGCCGGAAAATCCCATAGCGCGCATCGGTGACTTCGAGCGCCATCTGCAAGATCGCTTCGAGCGTTTCCTCAAGCCGTGGACGTGACGAGATCAGCACATCCGCCCGGCGTAAGCGCGCCAACTCCGCCTCCTTCCGTTCGAGATCTCGTTTAACTGCCTCTAATCTGGCTGCATGAAAGAGGGTGATAGCGGCCAGGTTGACAAAGTTTTCGAGCATAAGCAGTTCTAGCGCTGCGAATTTTCTCTCTTCGTGCAGATAAAGGTAGAGCACGCCGACCGGCTGTTCTGATACGATCAAAGGATAACAGACGACAACCAGTGCCCCTACACGCGCACGCGCTTCATGAACGGCCAGATCTGATTCTTCATACGACAAAACGCGACGCTGTTCATCGATCGCCCTGCGCCCCATGCCCTGCTGGCGGGGTTCATCCTCCAAAAAAGAGACATCGGAGCGGCCGGACGCCACACGCAGCCCGGTATCGAAGTCACGCGACTCGGCGTCGAACCCGTAGATGACGGCAGAGGCGCCGAGTATGACCTCTGAGGCGCTGTCGGCTATGAGGTGAAGGGTCTCACCGACGCTGGCGACATCGCCGGCGCTGATACTGTTTATGGCCGCACCGATTTCGTTGAGGCGTGCGAGAGCTTCTAAATGCCGAGATATGGGTTCCATCTCAGAGTGTTGGGAGGCCAATACGGTTAGGGTCGACATGTGCAGGTCTAATAAAAGCGAAAAGGTTGTAGCGATCTGTGCCTACTGTACCCCACCATTATACCAACACCAATTACTGTTTCATCACGAAACCCCGCAGGACATCGTATCCAGCGGGGCTCGTGAAAGGACAGCGGACCATAGAGCTAGTTCATCGTGGCGCATGTAGCTCTGTGCGGTTCGTAGTAGGTGATTTATCGCCGTAACAGGTGCACAACAGCGCTAAAGCGCTTACTACAAACCGCCTCCTTAGGTGTGCCGCTTTGTACTAGCTGTTGTAGTAGAGAACGAACTCGTAAGGATGGGGTCGTAGGCTAACGGGACCGACCTCTGTTTCGAGCTTGTATTCGATAAAGGCATCGAGCACGTCCTGTGTGAAGACGCCGCCCTCTAACAGAAAATCACTATCAGCCACCAAGGCGTCGATAGCCTCGTTCAGCTTACCGACGGTCATCTCTATCTTGCCTATGTTTTCATCTTCGAAAAGATCTACATCGGCCGGATCACCAGGATCGATCTGGTTTTTGATACCGTCGAGACCGGCCATCATGATTGCTGCGAATGCCAGGTAAGGATTGGCGGTGGGGTCAGGGCAACGGAACTCGACACGTTTGGCTTTGGGTGATTGCGAGTACATGGGGATACGGCAAGCGGCCGAGCGATTGCGGGCTGAGTAGGCGATCACGACCGGGGCTTCGTATCCGGGCACCAGGCGTCGGTAGGAATTGGTGGTTGGGGCGCAAATAGCAAGCAGGGCATTGATATGCTTGAGAATGCCACCGATATACCACAGTGCCATCTGGCTCAAGCCGGCATAGCCATCACCGGCAAACAGGGGCTCGCCATCTTTCCACAGGCTCTGGTGCGTGTGCATGCCTGAGCCATTATCCGCGTAAATCGGTTTGGGCATAAAAGTGACGGTCTTGTTATTGGCTTTGGCCACATTCTTGACTATGTATTTGTAGAGCTGCATGTAATCGCCCATGGTCACCAGAGATTCATACTTGATGTCGATCTCACACTGGCCTGCTGTCCCCACCTCGTGGTGATGCAACTCGACCGGTATGCCGGCATCGATCAGGGTGCGAACCATTTCTGAGCGGAGGTCCTGAAGTGAGTCCAGGGGCGCCACAGGGAAGTAACCACGCTTATGAGGAACCGAATGCCCAAATCCAAAAATCTCATTATTCCAGGGGCCCTCAGAGCTATCGACCTGGTAGGCAGATGAATATTCACCGGCCGAGTAATGGACCTGATCGAAAACAAAGAATTCCGCTTCGGGTCCCACATAACAGGTGTCGGCAATCCCTGTAGATTTCAGGTAATCGACGGCCTTCTTTGCAATATAACGAGAGTCTCGACTGTAGGGCTCCATGCTAATGGGATCGTAGATATCACAGACCATGCTCAATGTTGGCAACTCACAGATGGGATCGACGATGGCTGTGTTCGGATCGGCAAGTAGCACCATGTCGCTGTTTTCGATGGTCTGAAAACCGCGAATGGACGATCCATCGAAACCCATGCCATCTTCAAAGGCTGTTTCGATATTGAACTCTTCCACCGGAATCGAGAAGTGCTGCCACTGCCCAAACAGATCAGTGAATTTTACATCGACCATCTTTAGGTCATTGTCTGCTATCATTTGCAATACGTCAGCAGGTGTAGCCATTTCAACAAATTCTCCTTCACTAAGTATTTCTGAATTGATTTCTAGGTACGCTTGGGACTGTGCGTTCGCATCTACCCAAATGGATCATCTGGATCGCATTGTAACCGCAAGATTAGGGTCATGATAGTACCCATTCGGGTCATATTGGGGATTATTTCGTCCAAAGTTAAGGGACTGTGGCGCTATGAGACTTGGAGTTCAACCTCATCGACGCTTGTGCAGACATTCCGCCTCTCCATGTCCTGGCCTACTTTGAAACGGATGTCCAGGGGATCCCGACCGACGAAAATGCTGTAGCGCTCCTCGCTCTCGCGGTGTTCGACTGCTACGTAGGCCCTGCCGTTGCGATACAAGGGCAAAACCGTCTTGTCCTCATCATCTCCGGCGAGATAGGCAAGATCGTACGGCTGTCGTGTGAGCCCATCGAGCAGACTATCCAAGGCGCCAGGATAGAGGCGGTCAGGGCGCAAATCAAAGGGATATTCAAGTCGACCCTGTTCGATCAGGGCATCCGAGACGAGACGCTGTAGTCGCAGCACCTCATAACCGCCATCGACCGGGACTTGTCGTTTTGCGCTGGCGGCGTACGTGTAGATCGAGCGTCCATCCTCTGCTTTAAAGACAGGCGCCCAGAATTCTGGCTCTCCGGGCACACGTTTTTTCAAATAGAATGACGGTCGCATGAGCCCCAACGTATTCTTATCGATACCACGCACATGCAGGGTCTCAGCTCGATCGACTGTGCCGATCTCTTCCATGGTGTGCAGGTAGTCGCTGAGGAATTCTCGCACCTTGGCCAGTTCTACGTGCCTGAAAACCGGTCCACCGGGTGTGGTAGCATAGACCTCATCACCGACGGTATAGACGGGATATACAAGCAAGGAGTGGCTCGCTGCAAAAACGTAGGTCGGTAGTCTAGCACTGTTTATCAGGCCCGAAAGGAGTTGCGAGGTAGGCAACAGTAAATCATCCTGCGTTTCAGCCTCCAGTCTGAATCCACATATCTCGACGCCGAATATCTGCTTGCCTGGGTCGTGGCCTTCGGCATAGATCGGGATCAGGAAGCTGTTGTTGGGAGGTATTACTTCATCTGTCAAAGAAACCGACATCACAAAGGGTATGGTGCTTTCGGCCGATTTGGTGTTCTTGAATTTATTTAGTTTCATGAGTAGCTCTCTAGAAAAGTAAAGCAGTAGACCGGTAGACCAGTAGACCGGGATGTGCCTGCACAACGAATATCGCCGCAAAGTTTACCTGGTTTTCTGGTATTCAGGTTTCCCAGTCTACGGAGTATTCGTTTCCGGCATCAAACGGCTGGCAGGCTTGGTCGTAACGGTTGAGCCAAATTCGGGATAGCTGGTTGTGCCATGCTCAGACAAATCGAGACCTTCCAGTTCCTCTTTCGGGGTGATGCGAATCCCAATAACCCTGTCACTGAGCTTAAAGACCAGGAATGCAGCGCCAAATGCCCATAGGCCAACTGCGATGACCCCTAGAGCCTGGACACCCAAGAGTCCGAAGCCGCCACCATAGAACAGCCCGGCTGTGTCACCCATGTCGGTCAGGGCGCCCACTGCCGGTGCAGCGAAGAGGCCCACAGCCAAGGTTCCCCAGGCGCCATTAAAACCATGTACGGCGACTGCACCGACGGGATCATCGATCTTGAGAACACGTTCGACAAACATGAGTGAGAAGACCAGGACCGCACCGGCGACAAGCCCGATAATGACCGCGCCTCCCAGAGTCACACTGGCCGTACCGGCAGTTATGGCAACCAGCCCACCCAATGCACCATTCAGGGCCATTTCAGTGGAAGGGTGGCCCTCTTTTATCCAGTTGACGACCAGGGCTGAGATCGCACCTGCTGACGCTGCCATGGTCGTGGTGACGGCGATATAGGCGTTACCGGCGTTTAGACCATTGACCGTGCTGCCAGGATTGAAGCCATACCAGCCAAACCAGAGGATGAAAACACCCAGTGCAGCCAAAGTGAGGCTATGGCCGGGGATCACATTGGAAGAACCATCTTTATTGAATTTGCCGATACGGGCTCCAAGCACCAGAGCACCGGCCAGTCCGGCCCAACCCCCCACACTGTGCACGACCGTTGATCCTGCAAAATCCACGAAACCAAGCTCAGACAACCAACCACCACCCCAGATCCAGTGTCCTGAAATGGGGTAGATGATCGCTGTAATGAAAACCGTGTAGACGAGATAGGCGGAGAACTTCAGGCGTTCGGCCACAGCACCCGAGACGATCGTGGCAGCTGCAGCAGCAAACATGGTCTGAAACAGAAAGAAGGCCCATCCACCGGCACTGTCCGGGCTTAGACTGATGGTCGAGAGACCAAACCCGTCGCTGCCAAAGAGCCCGAACAGATCTGTACCGAACATAAGCCCGAAACCGATGGCCATAAAGAGCAGCGAGCCGGCGGCGAAATCCATGAGGTTCTTCATGAGTAAGTTGGCAGCATTTTTAGCGCGGCTGAAGCCGCTCTCAACCATGGCAAAGCCCGCCTGCATAAAGAATACAAGGAAGGATGCCAGCAGAATCCAGATAATGGTCAAAGCTTCACTCAGTACAGCATTGCTCGGTTCTTCGCCTTGGGCGAAAGCGGTGTCAGCAAATATGGCAAACAACATAAACAGTGCGACAGGGATAGAGAGGAGTCGCAGCTTTCGTTTCAACATGGATTCAAATCCTCCTTTTCAAAGGTTGATTGGATGCGAGATAAGGGCTTAGCTTAGGACCGAATACTTTGCCGAGTTTCTTCCTGAAATAACGGAAGAGTCCCACAAATTATTGAATTCTCGGTCCTAAGGGAATTCATTCCATCACCGCAAATGAATGGTAATGATTCCGAGTATAGCGGTTGCCCATCCCTCCATCTAGTACCCATATGGAGCATCTTGTCACCTTGTCACCCCTTCACCTTGTCAGACAAGAGACCGAGATCGACAACTTTTAGTCGATGATCTTAGACCAATACCTAGCGAGGCTACGCCTCAGACCGACAAGAAATGCTCACGGATGAACACTGAAAAAACGGATAAAAGCAAAGCAGAACCCTCCTGTTCTGATCTCTGCCTATTTATTGCGGGCTGCCTGCTTATTGGCTGGCCGTAACAAAAACTTGACTCATCTGCTATAATTTTTGCCCTTCAAGCCTCCTAGTACTCAGTCAAGCCTAGAGTGATGAATATGTCATTCTGAACGGAGTGAAGAATCCCCGGTTGCAAAGGCGCGATTCTTCGTTTCACTCAGAATGACATCCATCAAGTCACGCTTGACTGAGTACTAGCGCAACCAGAAAAAACACCCCCGAGGCGACCACGGGGGTGTTGGTTTCAGAGCATTCGTGGGAATCAGCCACCCAGATAGGCTTCTTTGACCCGAGGGTCGTCGCGCAGTTCGCTAGCATCGCCGGTGAGCGCGATTTCACCTGTTTCGATGACATAGCCTCGATCCGCTATCTCGAGGGCAAGGAGGGCGTTCTGCTCGACTAACAAGATCGTCGTCCCTTCCTTGTTGATCTCTTCGATGGTCTCGAAGATGAGATCGACCAGAACCGGCGCCAATCCCATCGAGGGTTCGTCCATCAAGAGGAGTCGGGGACGGGACATCAGAGCACGTGAGGTGGCCAACATCTGCTGTTCACCACCACTCAGCGTGCCCGCAATCTGTTTTTTGCGTTCACCCAGGCGTGGAAAGAGTTCGTATGAATGCTCGATGTCCCGGATGATCTCATCTTTGTCGCTGCGATGGAATGCGCCCATTTCCAGATTTTCTTGCACGGTAAGCTTGGCAAATATGCCGCGGCCCTCCGGCACCATGGCGATGCCACGCGGCACTAACTGGTCAATGTCATTAAGTTAGTGGAGGAAGAGTGTTTCATAGGTGCAGAGCAGTCCGCCAGAGATGTCAGTTTTGAGGCATTTCTGTTCGTTGTGAAACA
>JAAENG010000473.1 GCA_024224665.1 Chloroflexota bacterium
GATGTCGAGATTGGCCATGACTTTTACCCGCGTGGTAATGGCGAATGCCAAGTGGCGGGGCGGGGGAACCATTTCATAAAGCACGCCATCCGCCTTGATGCGAATACGAAACTCATCTTCGAATGGCTCCAAGTGAATATCGCTGGCGTGATCCTTAATGGCCAACAACAAAACCATATTTAGGAGTTTTCGCACCGGTGCACTCTCGACCAACTCGGTCACATCACCCAAGTTGATAGGCCCGTCGCCGGCTAGTTTAGAAGCTGCCTCGGCCAACTGGTTATCCGCGTGCAGTTCCTTAATGATGCTCTCGATGCTCTCCGTATCTTCGTTGAAGAACTTATCGATGGCTTTCAGGATCTGATTTTCAGTAGCGACAAGAATACGGATGTCATGCCCGACAAAGCGTCGCAACTCATCCTGCATCGCCAAGTTTTGGGGATCACAGGTGGCCAACGTCAGTACGCCATCAATCAACTGCAGCGGGATCACGCGATACAACTGAGCCATGGCGTCGGTGATCGGTTCCCGTGCGTCTTCCGGAGGCGTAAAGCCTTCGATGTCGATGGTCTGCAAACCAAACTGTTCGCCCAAGGCCTGGAGCAACTGGTCGTCGGTGACGAGGCCCATATCTTCGGCGATCCGTCCTAACAATTGACCGGGATGCTGCGCCTGCTCTTCCAACAACAACTCAAGCTGTTCGTCGCTGACGAATCCCATGTCGACCAAAATTTGTCCAAGGCGTCTGATTGCCATCGTATGTCCTGAATTTTCTGTTTTGCATGCCCGCAAGCTGAAAGGACGGCCTGCGATGAATGATGAATAAACAACAGCTCTCCGTGAGCCGTTACACTCTCGTCTTTACTCCGCTTCC
>JAAENG010000474.1 GCA_024224665.1 Chloroflexota bacterium
GTATGACCGCATTCACAAGGCTGTCATCCAAGCCCTGTCCAAGGTCGGTGTCGAAGCGCAGCTAGCCTGCCACGCCACCACCCCGTCGATCGACTCCGACACCGAGCACACCGGCATGTGCTTCCACAAGTCCACCCCACAAGACATCCTGTGGGCCAACAAAAAGGGCGTAGGCTCCGCCCAACGCCGCCGCAAAGGCCGCGTCCTACACCACGGGTCGATCAAGGTGCACACGTCCGATCTAGAAGGCAACATCGCCACCCTCGCCGAATCGAGCCCCTGCACCGACCCGCAAGCCTTCTCCCCCCATCTAATCGAAGCCTTCAAAGCCACCCTAGGCCTAACCTTCGAACGCACCGCTCCAAACCCGGTAGAAATCGAGCACGCCGCCGTCCTTGGCCCGCGCTACAGCAGCGAAGAGTTCATGAGTAGGCGCTGAGAAACAGGGTCGAAGGCCTTCGGGGTTAAGAAACTACTGATCCATCTATCAACTCAACGATCACGACAATCAGCCATTCTCGACGAACTGTCGCCCGACGCCACATCTTCCATGTTTTAGCTAGGGGGCCCGGCAACGGCTTCGAAACACTTGCCAATGAATTGGTCGGGAACATGTGGAACATCAAAAATCACTCCCATTCGTCCGAGTCCTCTAGACCTAGCTGCGCATACAAATTGGCGGTCATCAATTCTGACCGGTCCGGAGTACCATCAAGGTCCGTATCCCAAACAAACAAGCTGTGGATGTCATCCCCATCGGAACCTCCAGAGGTTGGCAGGACATGTCCAATTCTTGTCAACTCATAAAGGTCCCCTAGCTGAGCATGCCGATTGGGGCCGCCATAGGACGGCCAATTCTGAGTCAGACCAGGTTCAGCTTGATTCCCAGCTACAGCTATTGATGGACTCAACACCAATTTGGCCGTGCCTTGCCCTTTCGATAAATCGATCATGTAGACCTTCCGAGAAGCATAAGACATAACAATCACATTATGCCCACCTAGCACCCGATTGGGCCACATGGCACGAACCAGACCAAACCCACTTGACTTGGAGGGTGCAAATGCTGTCCGAACAGAATCAATTGAACTTGGCCTGAAAAAATACGTATCCGCAGTATTGGCACCTCCCGGAACCATGATCAAGGTTGGGTTCTTGATCTCCCAGACTTCAACTACTGTCAGCCCTGAAATAGGGTGCTTCCCAGCGACTGCTATTCGATTGCCACCCAGATGCCTCGCTGACACAGGCCAGTAACTCACCGGGAACTCAACTTGCTCCGTTCCATACCTGGTCAAAGGAGCGTTGGGGTCACCTTTTGGATATGAAAAGTCCATGAATACCTTCTTAGTGTGAGTGTCCCATGACAAGCCCACTCGAATGAGCTCGTTTTCATCCCTAGTATTCGGCAACAGGAATTCATCTGACCAGTCAGGATAGAATGAACACGCATCAAGCGGGGGCTCCACCTGTACTAACTGCGTCGGTACCTGAACGGCATCCTGAGAAGCTGGGTCAACAGAGCTCGAAGGTACACCAGAAGTCAGGGCTAAACCCAGTGCAAGGAGTACACAAAATGCGAAGATTGCTTTCATGGTTGGTTGAGTTTCGGTTAGGGGTCTTTGTAGGTGGAACTCGCCGATGTGTGAGCTACTCTGGTGCGGGAGCCGTGCAGGGGGCTTGGAAGAATTCATAGCCCTCAGGCTGTACCGGGTCCCCACTTGAGTCTGTGGGCCAATTGCCCTGGTCACACTTTATTAAATCTCGCCGAACTTTGCGTACCTCCTTGCTGAACGCTACTGCATCGGCAGAAGTCCATGTGACCGGCGGAAAAACACTGGGGTCTCCGATTTTTGATATCAAACTGCAGTAATTCAGTACAGACTGAAGATGAAGTAAATAATGGTGGCATGGCGCAACTGTCCCCATGGGTGTCATTGTGCTTGATCCATTCCACCCCTGAAGGTCACGAACATGCCCCCACTCGTGAAGTAGGGTTATTGCACGTGCATTTGCGGTCCTTCCTCTCTTGATGAGAATCGCTCCGCGATGTGCCAATGTCAGCCCAACAAAGCCTCCATCAACATTATTCCAGAGTTTCAAGTGCCCATCATTCAACGCGTTAGCCAATTCTTGCGCCGCCACAGGATCCAAATTCCCGGCTATGTCCAACAACTCCTGAACGGCCTCGGGCGCCATTGCAGTTACTCCGTCCCTCGCAACCCCTCTGATTCTTGGGGCTACAGGATTTGCCGTACCTTGAACCACCGAGGTTGAGAATGGGCAGTTCGAGCGGGCCCCAAAGCCGACAGTTGGCAACAGAAGGCAAAGAGCTAAAACTTGGAGCTTGGAAAAAAAATGATGCACAATTATTGAGGAACTAATGAATCAAGGACCGGGCGGAAGCATCGAGCTTGCTGTTATGGTATTCACGGCGTGCTGTCAGTGCAACACTTCGGACCTGGTCTACTGCGACCTTCCCGACGTGGGCCGTATCCTCAAAAACGGCGAGACCTTCGGCGAGATCGAATCGGTCAAAGCCGTCGCCGACCTCAACGCTCCCGTCGCTGGCGAAATCGTCGAGATCAACGTCGAGATGGAAGAGCACCTGGAGATCATGACCGAAGATCCCTACTACAAAGGTTGGCTCGTGCGCATCAAGCCCAGCGGCGACGCCCTCGGCGCCCTGCTCGACGCAGCCGGCTACGACGCGCACATCGCCACA
>JAAENG010000475.1 GCA_024224665.1 Chloroflexota bacterium
CTCCTCGAAACCTTCACGCATCAAACGAAACAACCCACTGGCCGATAAGTGCTTGCGGATTTTCATAACCAATACCTCCTGAAGCATAGACAAGCTGGCAGTTACCAACTCAAATTCGAACTGCTACTCACCAATTATATGTCAATTCTTTACGAAAACCTACCCTGCTCATGCGCCTTTATCTTAATGTTTCACACTCCGGGAATTGCTGTGCCAGGCATGTCATCCGCCCAGCCAACTGCCCCCAACCACTGCCTCCGAAGTCTCGCTTGGGCCCATCCCCACCCCTATTGTTTACCCACGTGCTGAAGGTTTGGATACTTGTGTGGAATGCCACCTGACATTGGAAGGGGAACACGTCGAAATCACCGAGCATTGGCAAGATAGCATCCATGCCGAACGCAATGTAATCTGCGCCGATTGCCATGGAGGTGATCCCTCGGCCGGTACCATCGATGAATCCATGTCTCCTGCAGCCGGTTATATTGGTGTACCAGACGAAATGCATATCCCCGCCTTATGCGCCGGCTGTCATGCAGATGTGAACCAGATGCGCCAATATGATCTACCGACCGATCAGTATGCTAAATATAATGAAAGCATCCATGGTATCCGCCTGGCCCGGGGAGACACCAATGCCGCGACTTGCAGCGACTGTCACGGTAGGCATCAAATTCTTAGGGCCAATAATCCAGCGTCTAGCGTCTACCCGGCAAATGTACCTGAATTATGCGCCAAATGTCATGAAGATTCAGATCTCATGGCAGCTTACGGCATCGCCACCAATCAGTTCTCTCTCTACCGTGAAAGTGTGCACGGCCATGCGCTTCTTGACAACCAGGATTTTCGTGCACCCAACTGTGCCACCTGTCATGGTACACATGGCGCCGCGCCGCCGGGGTTTGAAGAGGTAGCGAACGTATGCGGCAGTTGTCATGGTGCTACACAAGACCATTACCTCAGCAGTCCACATGCATCGGCGCTGGGTGGCCCTAAATGTATCACTTGCCACGGACGCTATGACGTCAGTAAACCGGGAGAAGCCCTGTATTTGAGTGAAGAACCACGACATTGTGGCTCTTGTCATGCGGCGGACAGCGAGCCTGGGCAGGTTGCGCAAATGCTTTATGATGCGATTACGGCTGCGGCTGGCGCTTACGAAGAGGCGGAAACATCGATCGAATCAGCTCGGAAACTAGGTATGTTGGTCACCTTCCAGGAAAGCCAGCTGCGCCAGTCCAATACCAGCCTGATCACTGCCCGTGCTACGCAACACACGATGGATATGGAGACTATCGCCGAACTAACCGACAAATCAATTGAATTATCAGAAGAAGCGAAACACGGGGCTGAAGGCGCCATCGCAGAGAGTGTGTTCAGGCGTCAGGCGATGGTCATTGCCATCATCGCCATCGCTCTGATCATCATCGCACTCTATCTGGTCAAGCGCGATTTGGATAAACAACTGGAAGAGGTTGATTGAGAAAGGCACGCCCAAACCAAATCAGGACAAATGCTCGAAATCGTCCAAGTCCTTGTATCGCCCGGCTGCCTTCTTGTTCGTCTTGAGGTCGTCCAGGCTGATCAGGTTGACCTGAACGCCATCCAAAACATCAACCACCCGTCTTGCATAACATGCCTCGAAATCCACCCCCGAAATGGTCGTCAACAACATACCCACTGATCAACAAGTACTCAACTGCCCGCTCGTTGAGAAACTTCAAGAACTCTTTGAAGTCGGACGGTAGCATGATATCCATAGTTGATGCGCCGTAACACTTCCAGGTGGCGAAGTCGTTGCCCTGGTGTACAGGATTGCCAATAGACCTTGTCGTCGTCTTCGGCGAACGAAGTCACGATCGTCACTGCCGTCTTGTCGATCTTCGGAAAATCAAAATCTTTAGTGATCATTTCGCTTCTGAGTCTACCTCATGTTGCGACTGTTGTCACATCGCCCAGCTAACGCCCAAAACTGAGTTGCCGGGGGCGTGATAAATCATTTATGATCAGCAAACCGTCCTCCACCACGCCCGTTGCTGATTGCCGGGAAAGACTCACTGGCGCCGCCAGCCCGACCAACACCTGCCTGTCCAACCGCGACTGCCTCATCGAAGCCATTACAGAGGGTTATGTTACAACGCCGTAAACGTGTTGTGGTGACGTGAATTGTATATGATTCTAATTCATCACCTTGTACAAAAAAGATGAAAGATTTCACGCAATCATGATCTAGGTCATATGCAAACCGATTGTGGGGCGTTATAGTAGCGTCATAGCTGGGAAATTTTACCCTTGTTTTGCTTTCATGTCTTGATTATTTCTCAGCAAATACTGAACGCAGCGCACGCCCTCTTTGAACTACTTTGCAAACGCGCTGCTTTCGCGTGAAGGACGGGCTGGCATAAAAGCATGCCAGTTCGAAAAAATCGTTCTTAATTTCTAAGGAGTAACCATATGGTCGCACAAGGAAGTGCATCTCGGGCCTCGCCACCTTCTTTCATGGAAGAGATCATCGCCGCGACCCCGGGAGGCGATCCTCACCTCGAACTCTGTGTGCAATGTGGAACCTGTGGAGGATCCTGTCCTTCAGGGCCAGACATGGAGCACACACCGCGCCAGCTCTTCGCCATGATCGAAGCAGGGATGAAGGATGAGGTGCTTCGTAGCAACTCGCCCTGGTATTGTGTCTCCTGCTATTACTGCATGGTGCGTTGTCCGCAAGACATCCATATTACGGATATCATGTATACGCTCAAACGCAGCGCAATCAAGGAGGGCCTTTACCACGAATCCACGGCAGCCGATGCCCCCGATTTTTCCGAAACCTTTATCGACTTCGTCGAGAATTATGGTCGGAGTTTCGAATTAGGTCTTGCCACGCGCTACCATCTTAAGCACCACCCCTTGGGGGCTATGAAGATGGCGGGGCTCGGACTGGGCATGTTGCGTAGAGGGCGCATGGATATCACACCCAACAAGATCAAAAACATCGATCAACTCAAGGCGATCCTGGCCAAGGCAAAAGAGTTGGGGAACGAATCGGCGTCCAATGGAGGTGCAACATGAAATATGGTTATTACCCCGGATGTTCGTTAGAGAAAAACGCCATTGCCTATCACCAATCGTCCCTGGCGGTAGCCGAGGCCTTGGATATCGAGTTAGTTGAGGTGCCCGACTGGAACTGCTGTGGCGCCACCGAATACATCTCTATCGATCTGATCCCGGCCTATGCCCTGATCGGACGAAACCTCGCCCTGGCCCAACAGCTTGATCTCAACGGCAACGGCGCCCCCAACCAATTGATCGCCCCCTGCAGCGCCTGTTTCCTCAACCTCAGCAAAGCAGATGCCTACCTGGGCAGTGATCCACCCCTGGCAGAGAAAACAAATACGGCGTTGGCCGCGGGCGGACTCACCTATGATCCCGGCAGTGTCAAAGTCCGGCACTTGCTGGATATCTTCGTCAATGACATCGGCTTCGAGGCGGTTAGCGAGCTGGTGAAAAAGCCGCTTTATAATCTGCGCATCGCCCCTTACTACGGCTGTCTCATCGTCCGCCCCACTTCCGAAGGCGCCTACGACGATCCTGAATACCCCACTACCCTGGACACACTCATGAAATCGTTGGGTGCGACGGTGGTGGACTACCCGGTTAAAGCGCACTGCTGCGGCGGACACATGACGCAGATCAGCGAGCCAGTGGCCCTGGACTTGATCCGGCGCCTGCTCAAGAATGCGGCCGATTACGAAGCCGACATGATCGTCACACTCTGCCCGATGTGCCAACTCAATCTGGATGGCTATCAAGAAAGTGTCAACAAGCGCTTTGGCACTGATTACCACATCCCCATCCTCTATTTCACCCAATTAATGGGTTTGGCCATGGGCATGTCGGCGGATGAATTGGGCTTTGGCAAAGAATTCGTGAGCGCCAATCCCGCTTTAGCAAAAATCGGCGCTGAGCCTCCCAAAAAACCGAAGAAGAAACGGCGAAACAAAGAAGCGCTTCCCATGCCCAACCTCGGGGAGGAGATGTAAGCGATGACTGAATCAAAGGAAAAAATTGGCGTTTACATCTGCCACTGCGGTTCGAACATCGCCGGTGTGGTCGATGTCGAGGAAGTGGCCCGCTGGGCAGGTGATGAATTGGAGAGCGAGGGCGTTGTCGTCTCACGCGATTACCAGTTCATGTGTTCCAGCCTGGGCCAGGAACTGATCGAAGCCGATATAAAAGAGCAAGGGTTGACGCGAGTAGTTGTGGGCGCCTGTTCGCCTCACCTTCACGAGGCCACTTTCCGCACAGCCTGTGATCGCGCAGGACTGAACCCATTCCTCTGTGAAATGGTATCGTTACGGGAACAGGTTTCTTGGGTACACACCGATAAGAAAATCGCAACCGCCAAATCCAAAGCGTTGGTCACCGGCGGTGTCGAACGTGTGGCTCTGCACGAACCCCTGGACCCCCTGACTGTGCCTATCCATCCGGCCACCCTGGTCGTGGGCGGTGGCATTGCCGGCATCCAGGCCGCACTCGAGATCGCAGATAGTGGGTTCCCCGTCTACTTGGTGGAGCGAGAATCTTCCATCGGTGGCCATATGGCCCAATTCGACAAGACCTTCCCCACGTTAGACTGTTCGGCCTGTATTCTCACACCAAAAATGGTCTCGGCCGGCAACCACCCTAACATCACCTTGCTCTCGTACAGTGAAGTGGAGCAGGTGGATGGCTACGTCGGCAACTTCAACGTAACCATCCGCAAAAAAGCACGTTTTGTCAACGTGGACGTGTGTACTGGCTGCGGCATCTGCATCGAGAAATGTCCGAAGCGGATCGTCGATGGTGAATTCGAGGCCGGTTTAGGCTATCGCAAAGCCATTGATCGTTCCTTCCCTCAGGCAGTGCCGAAATACCCGGCCATCGATGTAGATAACTGCATCTACTTCGAGCGTGGCAAGTGCAAAGCCTGCCAGATCTTCTGTCCCACACAGCCCAATTCGATTGATTTCGAGCAGAAAGATGAGGTCATTCAGGTCGATGTCGGCAACATCATCCTGGCCACGGGGTTTGATCTGTTTGACGCGCGGCGTATCCCGCAATACGGCTACGGGCGGCTGGCCAATGTGTTCACGAGCATGGAATTCGAACGCATGTGTAATGCCGCCGGGCCCACCGCCGGTGAGGTCGTCATGCGAGATGGCGTAACCGTACCTAAATCGGTGGCCATCATCCACTGTGTGGGCAGCCGCGACAAGAACTACAACTCTTACTGCTCCAGCATTTGCTGCATGCAGAGCCTGAAATTCGCCCATCTGGTCAAGGAACGCACGGGTGCAGAGGTGCATAACTTCTACATCGACATGCGCACGGCCTTCAAGGATTACGAGGAGTTCTACCAGAAGGTGCTGAGTGAGGGCGTGCACTTCATCCGCGGACGGGTGGCCGAGGTTACCGACGCCGCACGTTTGCCAGGTGAAGAGGGCAAGATCATCGTCCAGGCCGAAGACACCTTCATCGGCAAGCAGCGCCGCATCCCGGCGGATATGGTCATTCTCTCGGCGGGATTAGAGCCCCGTGCCGACGCAAAGGAAACGGCGCACAAGTTCGGTATCTCTTGCAGCATGAATGGCTGGTTCACGGAGAAGCATCCCAAACTGGATCCGGTGGCGACCATGACCGAAGGCATCTTTATCGCCGGTGTATGCCAGGGACCCAAAGATATCCCGGCCAGTGTGGCACAGGGTGCAGCGGCCGCAGCTCGTGTACTGGGACGCATCCAGCAGAAGGAAATGACGCTGGAACCGGTACGCGCCAGCGTCATCGCCGAACTCTGTTCTGGCTGCCGCATCTGCAACACCATGTGCCCCTTCAACGCTATCTCGTTCGATACGGCAAACAAATTGACTGAGATCAATCCGGCGCTGTGTCAGGGCTGCGGCACCTGCGTTGCGGCCTGTCCATCCGGCGCAATCACCGGCACACAGTTCAGCAATGAACAGGTGTTGGCGCAACTACAAGGCTTACTCATGCTCGATTTTATGGGCAAGCCGACCGCCAAACTCAAACCCGAGCCGGTCCCAGCCTGAGGAGGTGAATGATGACTGATAAAAATGGATTCGAGCCTCTGATCATAGGCTTTACCTGTAACTGGTGCAGTTACCGGGCGGCAGATTTAGCCGGCATTTCGCGCGTGAAATACGCGCCCAATGTACGGTTGATGCGCCTGATGTGCTCCGGTCGCCTTGATCCGTCTTTCGTGATCAAGGCCTTTGCTGGCGGCGCGGACGGCGTGCTCATCAGCGGATGCCATCCCGGCGAGTGCCATTATCAGGAACAGAATTACAAAACATTGCGACGGGTGGTACTACTGAGCAAGATGCTTGAACAATTCGGCATCGAGCCCGAACGCCTGAAGTTGGTATGGGCCAGCGCTGCGGAAGGCATTCAATTCGCAGCAGAGGTCACAGCAATGGTCGAAGAAGTACGAGCGTTAGGGCCACTAAATTGGCAGGGCATTGTGGAACCGTCTGAGTTTCCGGTAGAGGCCTTAGCGGCCGCTAAACCGGAGCTGGAGGCAGTCTTATGAGCGAAAAACCAAAACTTGCGATGTACTGGGCTTCCGCTTGCGGCGGCTGCGAGATATCGACGCTGAACATCGGCGAACATATCCTGGCCGTAGACGCGATCTTTGACCTCGCTTTCTTCCCCTGTATCGCCGACTTCAAGGTCAAAGATGTCGAGGGATACGAGGACGGTTTCATCGATGTCTGCCTGTTCAACGGGGCCATTCGTAACTCGGAAAACGAGGAAATGGCGAAGCTACTGCGGCGTAAATCGAAGGTGCTGGTCGCCTTTGGCTCCTGCGCTTATGAGGGCTGCATCCCCGCTCTTTCGAACCTGACATCCAAGCAAGCGACCCTGAACACGGTCTACCTGGATAATCCTTCCATCGACAATCCAGACGGCGTGTTGCCCCAACCGATCACGGAAGTCCCTGAGGGTGAATTGGAGATCCCCTTCTTCTATAACACCGTCAGATCCCTGGATCAGGTTGTTGATGTAGATTACTACCTTCCCGGTTGTCCACCCGAACCTCACCAAATATGGGCTGTACTGCAAGTGGTGGTGGCGGGTCTGCTGGAAGGCGCGCCCCTACCCCCGCCAGGTTCGATTGTGGGCGCCGGTAGCATGGCCGTGTGCGAAGAATGCGATATGCAGAAAGATGTCAAGACGGTCGCCCAATTCTATCGCCCTTACGACATCATCCCGGATACCAACATCTGCCTGCTGGAACAAGGCATTATGTGCATGGGGCCGGCCACGGTCAGCGGCTGCGGCGCGCTCTGCCCGCAGGTGGGCATGGGCTGCCGCGGCTGTTACGGCCCACTGCCCGGTATCGAGGATCAAGGTGCTCGTATGGTCGCGGCCATAGGCTCGATCGTCGATGTGGATGGCAAACCGGGTGACGATGAAAAGGAGCTAGCTCAAAAGGTAGAAGCCGCCATCAACACCATCGTAGACCCCGCTGGAACCTTCTATCGCTTTAGCATGGCGCATTCATTACTGCACCGAACAAGAGTCAACACACATCAATGACGAGAAGCATGGGTGTGTGTCTTCCTGCTCGCTGACAATGCCCGTAAGACAGATTCAGGCTCATAAGCCATCACGCTCAAGAGCACCAATGCAGGCCCTCGGGGTCTTCTATCACCTCGTTCCCAATGTCGCAAAGTGCCCAGACTGATACCAAAGGTAGCAGCCAATTCTGCTTGAGTCATACCGAGTTTCTCTCGAATGGCTTTTACATCAGGAGGAGAGAACTCATGCACCACAGCTTTGGTCTCCTGTCCCTGAGAAAATTCAATGGCTTCATTCAGCCCTTGTCGAATACTGTCAAATGTTTCACTCATGATGTGTCTCCATAGCTTTCAAGCAACTTCCGAGTAAGCTTCGCCAATTCGTTGCGTTCGCCCTTACTCAAACTCATTTTTTCAGATTTACCAAAAACGGTCAGAAGAAATAGAGGAAACTCGTCGTTGTAATAGTAATAAATGACGCGAACACCGGCGCTTTTACCTACACCTTCTCGTCTCCACCTTAGCTTTCGAATCCCTCCTGTGCCAAGGATAATCACACCGGAGGCAGGATGTGCAGCAAGGTAATCAACAAAACTGCTACGTTCATTCTCACTTAGCAGCTTGCGGACGAGACGAATAAACTCAGGAAGCTCAACGACGGTGATCACATACAGAATTGTAAGCCATTGGATTACTTTCGTCAATAATGAAAACAAGATCCACCCAGATTCGTCTGGAGCCCGAGATCAAGTAAGCAATAATGGAGTGACCCTATGAAACGAATCACCATCGATCCCATCACCCGCCTGGAAGGGCACGGTAAGATCGAGATCTTCCTAAATGATGAGGGCGATGTCGCCAACGCCTACTTCCAAATCCCCGAACTGCGCGGCTTCGAACAGTTCTGCGTAGGACGGCCCGCCGAAGAGATGCCCCGCATCACCAACCGCATCTGCGGCGTCTGCCCTGAAGCGCACCACATGGCCGCCACCAAGGCCCTGGACGCACTCTATCATGTGGAGCCCTCCTCGCCGGTCAAGAAACTGCGA
>JAAENG010000476.1 GCA_024224665.1 Chloroflexota bacterium
CTTTGCTGAGAACTCTGGAAAAGTCTAAAACGGCTGTTCGCACCCCTATATACAGGGGGGTTTTGCTCGTTCGCACCTGTGTAAACGGGGGTAAATAATAGCTCAAAAAGGTTTTCCAGAGTTCTCAGTCCTTTGAGAGAATGGGTTGAAGGTCTGTTGTATCAAGGAATGGAATCACAAAATTTCTTCTTGATCTTATCCAGTTCATGCGATGAATCAACCAGGGCTGTGCCGCCGGGCCCGTCTTTCAGGTACATGATCGGTTCGGGAAAGGGTGCGCCGCTCTGGGTTATGAGGATCGCCAAGGTGATGTTGAGACGATTTTCGCCACCGGTGGCTTGCTCGCCGGCTTGGTCCCAGTTCTCGGGGACAATCACCTGGCCGCAGATGGCGGTTTCGCCATCCATCTCGCCTTCGGGTATGTTCATTGGGCAAGGGATTCAACGAATCTCGCCAATGGCCGGGGGCGGAGCCGGTTCGGGCGTAGGCGTTTGCTGGGCCCGAGCCAGTGGGCCGGCGCCAGATGTGGACTGGGCGCTAACAGCCACAGTGGCTGCGAGCGTGATAAGCAGGATAGCGACTATTGTCGTAAATGTGATTCACTTGACCATGTTGATAACTCCTGGATTGGGGGATTAGCTGCTTGAAGAGGTCTGCGTGGGAAGTTGTGGTATGAGCCATGACAGGAAGGAATCCTGGCTACGGCTCTGCAACGTCAGTTTACCGGGGCCGGTCAATTCCGCCACCAAACCCTCACCACTGAACAGCGTACTCTTCCAACCGGCCACCTTCTTCACATCGTATCGCATGTGCTCTTCAAAGGTGACGAGATGGCCAGTGTCTACGATATAGCTTTGGCCTGCCGCCAATTCCATGGCGTGGATGGCGCCGTAGCTGGAGACAATGAGGGTGCCCGTGCCGCTGACACGAAGCATGACCAGGCCCTCACTCCCAAAAAAGGTCTTGGCGCCCGACCAATGTGTATCCACTTTTACGCCATTAGAAGAGCCCAGGTAAGAGCCAGATTGTACCAGTAGCTCTTCACCATGCATGTCGATCACGGCGATGTCGCCGGGCAACGGCGGGGCCAGAGCTACCGAGTCCCCTTGCTTTTTGGCGGTGTAGGTATTGAGAAAAAAGCTCTCGCCACCGAACATGGAGCGGCCAAGTGATTTGAAGAACCCACCCGAAGCGGCTGTTTGCAGTTCCAGGTCGGGCGACATGCCCACCATGGCCCCGCCTTCAGTTTGGATGGATTCGCCCTCATCGAGCGTGACCATAGCGAGAGCGTAGGATGGCTGATAGCGTACTTCGATGTGCACAGTGATCTTCCTTTGGGAATGAGAGTTGGGTTGATGTTGACTGTTTACTGTTTGCTGCAGACTGCTGTTTGTTCTCCCTTATTGTCGCGCACGACCCAACGCCACTGCACGAAGGAGCCATAGCGCAGGCCGGGCAGAATCTGCTTTGGAATTCAGTGTTGGGCTGAGTCTGGTCAAATTACAACAAAAACAAGCCGTATCTACAAGACACGACTTGTCTATTGTAGATCGTTGTAAAAATTCGTGACTATGCCTGCTCAACCCAGGTATCGAAGATCTTGTCGTGCCAGGTCTCTTTATCCACGTCGAGCGCTGCCCACAAATAGCCCAAACCAAAGACCAGGGCACTCACCCAATAACCAAACGTTCCACGCAGCCCGGCCCGCAAGAAGGAGATTGATTCGCCACTATGGTGGCGCCGCACGACTCTAATATTCGTCAATTTCATTCCAAGTGATTGGCCGTCTTTGCTCCACAAATATCCGTAATAAATGAATTGGAGCAATAGAGCTACCAAAAACACTATCGCTGCTAACAAACCGATTACAAAACCATCGGAACCAGCCACTGCACCAAGAACAATGGAAAGAATCCAACTGATGATGCTGATGGCAATAACATCTACGAACCACGCAATAAGGCGTGAAACAAAACTTGCTTTATCCATAAATAGGACCTCCTGGTATTATGAATTTTGTAGATCTTTGACATAGGCGGCGTTTCGGCTAGCATATCTCCAAAGGAAATACTCATCCGGCGCTATGACCCCAGCGCCGGATGAGTCGTCTATGGTTTAATTAACGTGGCAGATTCAGGCTTCTGCTGCTTCGTCGCCTGTTTCTGTACTGGGTTCGTCCACGGTATCTGAGACAGAATTCATGTCTTCTTGCATGGTTGCTTGCATGTTGCTGATGCGTTCGTTGAGTTCTTGCAGATCGCGTTGCCAGGCATCCTGCAGGGCGCTCTTGTTACGTGCAGCTTGATCCTGTAATTGCTTTCTCAATTCTTCACCGGTCTCGGGTGCCAGCAGCATGGCCGCCACTGCACCCAGCGAGATACCGGCAACGAATGCGAATAAGTTTTTCATGTTGGGATACTCCTCGTGTGGCAGGGTGCTGCCGAGTTCCTCGTTGCGTCATACAACTAGTTCATCGTGGCGCAAGTCGTAGTGCGGTTCGTAGTAGGCGATTCATCACCGTAACATGTGCACAAAAGCGTTAAAGCGCTTACTACAAACTGCCTCCTTAGGTGTGCCGCTTTGTCCCAGGAACTCGGCAGGAATGGAATGGTACAACTCACGAACTTGGTTCGACTACAGGCGCCAACACTTCTACCTGAGTGTCGCGTGTGGCTGACCCAGAGAACTCAGAATCGACTTTCAGCGTGTATTGCATGGTTCCGGTCACGTTCGGGTCCTCGAAACAATCCTTATAGCTATCGTCGGTGGTGAAGTCGCTGTAGACTACCTGTCCGTTGCGGGTGAGTGACGTTTGGGCAATGCTCGTGCCGGAAAAACCCCAAGTTATAAAGACACACGTTCCAACTTGGACTTCCGTAACCACATTTGTGCCGTCAGAGGTTACAGCTAGATATTGGATTTCCGGTGGTGGTTCCTGCGTTGGCTGGGGTTCGGGTGTAGCGGTGGCTGGTTCCTGCGTTGGCTGGGGTTCGGGTGTAGCGGTGGCTGGTTCCTGCGTTGGCTGGGGTTCGGGTGTAGCAGTGGCTGGTTCTTGCGTTGGTTGGGGTTCAGGTGTGGCCGTGGGCGCTTGTCCGCCAGATACATCGACGAATTTTTCTGCGGTATTGGTAACACCAGTCGCATTGCTTGCTTCTAGCACATACGTAGTTCGACCTTCATTGTTCAGGCAATCTTGCTGAGTGCCACTGAGAGACGCATTATCGAGGACGATCAATCCCTCGCGCAGAAGGCGCACATGGTTGGTGCCGCCACCGGTGTTCCAGGCAATGAGTACACATTGGCCGATTTCGATTGCGGTTGGATCGACAGCGAACGTGTATATCTCCGGGTGTGGAATGGCAGTTGGCCCTGGCGTCGGCGTGGGTTGTTCCGCATCGACACGAATATGCTTTGACGCTCGGCTGGAGCCGCCCGACCCGGTTGCTTCGATGCCATACGAGTAGTCACCTTCGCTTGTAGGGCAATCCTGTAAGTTGCCTCGGAAGGGCGCGCCCTGCCAGAGCATCGTATCGTTGCGAGTGATGTTGACCTGGCTGACATTGCCAACCACTTCCCAGCGCACTTGCACGCATTGTCCTAGCGCAATGGTTCCTGGCGGTTCCACACTGAAGTAATTGATATCTGGGGCGTTGGCCGATGGCTCGACAAAAATGGTGATCTTGCTGGTTGTTACATTATTGTTGTTCTTGACGACACGCAGATAGTAACTGATCGTTGCAGATGGGCATTCTTGGCGGTCATCATTTCCGACCACACCATGGTCCTGCCAGTTCTGACCGTCGTGGTAGTAATACACTTCCTTCACGTTCTGCGTGCGCCAATGGTTGGTTGTACACTGGCCTTCCTTGATATTAGTATTATCCGTCCAGAAACTGATATCCGACGATGGCGTTGCAGTGGGCGCCGGTGTTGCCGTTGGCGCTGACGGAACCTGAATACCTACGTAGACACGCTGTCCAAAGTGTTTGCCATTGTCATTTTGCATCTGCCAAAATCCCTGATAAACACCTTGTTTCACCGGAGCGACCAGATCAATATACATATCGTACAGCGCATCAGGGGCGACCGCGCCTTGAACGGCTGTGGGCTGTCCACCCATACGAGCGCCGGGCTGGTTACCCTGGACAAAGGTCAGCATATAGTTGCTGTTCCAGGGGCAGGTGCCCGAGTTCTGGATTCGCCAGCCTTTCTGGAAGGGTTGGCCGGGAGGTAGGACCGGCGGATTCTTCATATTGTTGTCGTCATAGTTCAGGTCGGAGACATATTTCATGCCGTCGTAACATGTTGTGGGCGGAGGTGAGCCCGGAGTTGGCGTCGGTTGTACGGGTTCAGGCGTCGGGGTGGGGATGGGGACGATTTCATTGTCCTCGAGACCAAGGTATTCTTTGGTCAAGTCATCGACAGTCCCGTTCTTTTGCAGTGTGGTCAAGGCCTGGTTGATGCGCGTTCGCAAGGTTTGCTGGCCATTTGCCATAGCGATCGCATAGAGCTCCCGGTTCAAATCACTGGCGGCGATAACGAATCCATCTTGCTCAGCAGTGACTTCAGCTACGGGCAGATCCATGGCCAACAGATCCACACGTCCAGCAGCGATGTCAGGTAAGCCTTGGACGATCTCTCCGTAGATGAACAGGTTACTCTCCGGCATCAAGCCGGTGCTGATGAGCGCATCTTCCAACATATCTTCGAAGACTGAGCCCTTTTGCACACCGACGCGATAGACTGCCAGATCTTCAACCTTGTTGATATCACCGATAACAGCATCTTTAGCGGATACGTAGGCATCGGCACTAACGAAATAGACGTGGCTGAAATCGATCTTCTCCTCTCGCTGAGGTGTCACACCTATGGCAGCAATGGCAATGTCGATATCACCCAGCGCCAGTGCATCGGGAAGACCTGTAAACGCGTGATCAGTGACCTCGACCTCAAGCTTCAAGAGTTTGCCGACTTCCTCGATCAAGGCGATGTCGAAACCATCGATTTGAAAGTCTTTATCGTAGTATTCAAAGGGTGGGTAGTCGGCAGACGTGCCCACGACCAGCGTACCTGCCTCTTGTACACGTTCCCAGACATCTTCATCTACCATAATTGGCCCGCCAGAGGGCGTTTCCGCAGCAATTGGCGTGTCTGCTGGAGGAATCGGTGTCAGAGTGGGTTCAACATCGTTGCTACCGCATGCTGCCAGTAGCGCTATCAAGATCAGAAGGATAGTGACGGTAATTTTGGGTCTAGCAGATGTTCGATTCATTTTTGCTCTCCTTGTGTAGAATGCCTCTTCTCTATTTTCGGTTAGACACGTTCCATACTTCGTGCCTCTGTATTTAGAAATTGCTCGTGCACTCGAGAACAGGCATCTTGTAGGGTTTCTTCACGAGAAACGTTTGTTTTTCGTCAGCGACAGAGTCAGACAACAGAATATAAATTGCCTATTTCAAAACCAACTCTCACTCGCTGCGAATTCGACTATACCATATTGTACAACTTCCCGCATCATTTTGGTAAATGGTTTGGGAAGCTGAATACTACTCTGCAGTGTCCCTATTAATGTGTCAGATAATATGCCGCAGTACCTCCTCAAGTGACAGTAGGTATTTATAACAAAGACCCTGCGTGCCACTCTCTACGATATTTCCACCGTGGAGACCAAAGGCTGCGAATCCGGCCAAACGCAGCGAACAGATTCCCGCCCCACTGTCTTCGATACCGATTACAGTGTGCCGTTGCTCGAACGGTATGCCGAGCCCCACCCTGCTTGATTCAGCGTATAGCCAGGGGTGAGGTTTGGGCGATAGTTCGCCCAATGTGCCTGCCGATCCCCGCCGCAAGGGAAAGCCCGCCGTGATGATCGAATCATAAAACTCGGCCGGATCGCCCATTCCCAGTGAACGAAAGGCAGATAAGATCTCTGGATATGCCTTTTCGTACAAACCAGAGGTGACCAAACCGATCTTGATGTCGAGGCCTTTGAGTTCCAGTAAAAAATCTTTCAATCCGGGTGTTGGTACAAAAGCATCGGTGCGTCCTTTTCCCACTACGATGGCTTGCATCTCACGGTGGGTGTGTTCGAAATAGTAGGTGCGAGCCTGTTCGAGGCTTTGGTCAGGGCAGTAGGTTTCGATACAGTATTGCAGATGTTCGGAGACGCTATGGCCGGAGATGAAAGGGAGATCGGTATCGCTAAGCTCGAAGGTCGGGTTATCGAGCAGGCTGGCTGTGGTTTGCTGGATGATCCAGATCCAGAAATCCTCACTGCGCACACTGGTGCCATCCAGATCCATGAGCACAGCCTGAACGGGTTTGTCGATCCTGACCGGCCAAACAGGGTAGTAGGCGGGATATCCCAAAGATGACTTGACATAAGCTATCGTATGATCGCTGAAAGTGATAAACTCTACCTTCTGATCACCCGTTGCTATGATGGATTCGACACCCTGCCGGCCCACAACAAATTGCCCGTCACTGCATTGTCTGAGGGAGATGAATCCATTATCGCTAGATCGTGTTCCGAAGTCTGACACAGACATTATCTTATCGTGAACTCAAGAGATTGAGAAGGGTTGCAGAGTGCTCCAAAAAAACCTACCCAGACATGTTGCCACAAATCGGGTAGATTGGCGATCTTCTTTCAATTGACTGGCGCGCCGCCGGCCCTCACATTTCTGCTCTTGATCACACCCTTCTAGCGTTGACAGGTTTGGTAATATGCATGACAATTCTGACTGTCGGTTCGAGTCCTATCGCTGTCATGAGATTCGACCGGCCCACCTACCATTCCCGTTCAATGAGGTTGCTGTCGATGTCAACGCAAGCCTGGCAAGAATTTGTCGTTCACGTAAACGTTATCGATTTACACGTCACACGCACGGGTGGAGACAAACCTCCTCTTGTTTTAGCACATGGTATCACGGATGATGGGCTCTGTTGGGGACGAGCCGCCAAAGTGTGGCAAACTGACTACGATGTGATCATGGTGGATGCTCGTGGCCATGGCCGCTCAAGCAAGCCTGACAAGGAGGAGGCTTATACCATAGACACGATGGTTGCCGATCTTGCGGCATTGATCGATGCCTTGGGATTACAACAGCCCGGCCTGATAGGGCACTCGATGGGAGCCGCTGTAGCAGCACAACTAGCGGCCGAATACCCTGGCCAGGTGGGTTATCTTGTCCTTGAAGATCCACCCTGGTCGGAGCAGCGAGATGCTTTATCGGAGCAAGAACGTGCTGTGATGGCTGCTGATTGGAAACAAGATATGGAGTCAAACAGAGGTCGGGAGGCGAGTGAAATCATAGCCAAGCATCGAAAAACGCGTATCGATCAGGCATGCCCTTCATGGTTGGATGAAGAGTATGAAAGCTGGATTATCGCCAAGAAGCGTGTTAGCCCACAGGTTATGAACATCGTCGCAACAGACTGGCCAGACTGGCGCGTCACGGTAACCCAATTACGATGTCCCACACTGTTACTTTATGGCAATAGTAATCTTGGCGGCATCGTTACGCCCGCTATTGCAGATGCGGTGAGTTCATTAAACAAGCGCATACAGGTGAGATGCGTTCAAGGGACAGGACACTGCATTCGCCGGGATGATTTTTCAGAGTATATTGAGGCTATCAGTTACTTTACTAACCAATTGACAACCCATGGGAGTAGTCCATGAAAGCAATTCAAATCGGTGTTTGCGGCAGTTAAGGCTGTAGAGACCGGCGAAACGGTGTCGGTGCTGCCGCCCTATATCGAAGAAAAACTTATCGCCTACAAAAAGGAGTTTCAAACATGAGTACGATCCGAGCAACCCTATACAACGAATTTGTGCACGAACGAAAACACGAGTCTGTACGCAACGTCTACCCTGATGGCATTCACCAGGCGATCGCCGCGTTTTTGCGCCAACAACCTGACATTGAAGTCCAAACCGCCACTTTGGATCAACCCGAGCACGGTCTTACAGATGAGGTTCTGGCCAAAACTGATGTGCTTCTGTGGTGGGGGCACATGGCGCATGATGATGTACAAGATGCCATTGTCGAGCGAGTGCACCTACGCGTCCTGGAGGGCATGGGGTTGATCGTTTTGCACTCCGGGCATTACTCAAAGATATTCAAACGCTTGATGGGTACGAACTGCGGTCTGGTCTGGCGTGAAGCTAATGAGAAAGAGCGGCTGTGGGTGGCCAATCCCAACCATCCCATCGCTGACGGCATCGACCGCTTCTTTGAGATCCCGCAGACCGAGATGTACGGCGAGTACTTCGATATCCCCACTCCTGACGAACTGATCTTCATCAGTTGGTTCGAGGGTGGCAATGTCTTCCGCAGCGGTTGCACCTGGCGACGAGGTCGGGGCCGAATCTTCTACTTCCGGCCGGGCCACGAAACCCTACCCATTTACTACCAGCCCGAAGTGCAGCGCGTCATCATCAACGGCGTGCGCTGGGCCGCGCAACTGAGCAACACCACAGTCACAGGCATCACCAACACCCCCAACGTGATAGAACCTCTGGAACCGATTACAAGGTGACAAGGTGGCAAGGTGGCAAGGTGGCAAGGTGGCAAGGTGCTAAATTAGCTTCTCAGCGTATATCACCAACCGACCAACCGACCACACGAC
>JAAENG010000477.1 GCA_024224665.1 Chloroflexota bacterium
AAAGGAACCCGTAAGCCTCGTGGGCAAGCCGGCACCGTTTAGGGAGGCCGGGCAACAGAAGGTCTGCCCCGCAGTACTCTCGCACCTGGAGCGAGCCACAACCATATCGTAGGTACTGCAGTCAAATGGGGCGTTGGCATCGACCACGACCTCGATGACGATGGGCATCGGCACCGCTTGGGTATTGACGTAGGCCGTGGTGGGCCGAACCGGAGTTCCCGTACTCGTGCCGCATTGTGCGTCCGAGGCATCCCAAACCCAGACCCCCACCCCTGTGACAAAATGATCTGCTTGGATACCCACCCGGAGTGTTTCACCGGGCGCCAGGGTCATGCTGTAGAGATCCCTGTCGGATTTTGTCACCAACAGGTTGGTATAGGTTCCGTTGTCGACAGGAGTGGCGGTGGCACAAGAATCGTTGTCCTCGAAGGCATCATCCAAAGCTGTGCCACAGTGATCAATGTGCTCACTGACATCCAATTGAAGGACTCCGTATGAATGGCATCCAACCTGCACCAGATACACGTCGCCCGCAGCCACATCGATCAACATGATTTTTCCACTGAGATTCGGATCAATGAGAGTCGCATCGAAGCATTGCGCAGCGCAGTTCGAACCCGTGTGCAAGCTCAATGATCCGGGGATCTGAGACGCGTTGATGTCAAAGATGTAATTGCCCGCGGTAGGGGCTGTCCAGCGATAGAATCCGTCGTTACGGACGTGATTGCCATACAAGCAGCCGCCGCCCCCACTGAAACCGCTCGTGGTGTATGTGGAGTTGTCGAAGGCAAAGCTGCCCGTACCTGAGATATCCTGGGCAGTGAGGCAAGTGTTCCCTTGAGCCATGGCCTCACCAGAGAGAGCCAGCAAGAGTGCGGGAAGAAGGAATGAGAACTTGTGATCTATCATTGGAAGTATGGGCTTGTTTGCTAGATATGAAGAACCACCCGCGGTGGCATCGCGATGGCAACACATCGGTAGGATCTGTGTGGGATAGGGCGCCAGCCCTTCTGATCGTACTGGATCGAAGTTGTCCGGACTCAGTGTGCGCCAGGAGACTGGCAGGATGAAGAGAATGAAAGAGTCTTACGTAGAAGGGTTAGCCACCCACTATGACCCCGAGTCATGCGCCGTCACCCGCGAGGGTGGGGGCGAAGCGTTGACAGGGGC
>JAAENG010000478.1 GCA_024224665.1 Chloroflexota bacterium
CATGAGCCAGGCAGAAGTACCGTCGAATGTCTCGCCAACATCACCGCTGTTGCAGCCCAATCACGAAGAACACCACGCGGATGATTTATACGGCAAGCTTTGGGAGCTGGCCAATAATTTGTGGTGGAGTTGGCATCCGGAGTGCGATCAGTTGTTTCGCGACATAGATCCGATTCGCTGGCGGCAATTGGATCACAATGCAGTGGCACTGCTGCGCGAGATGACACCTGAGCAGTTGGCTGAACGCGCGAGTGAATTAGTGCTGCACAGTCGTATTAATTATGCCTACCGCAGATTGCAGGAATACTTGGCCAATACCCACACATGGGCGTCCAACAACGCGGGAGTTCTCGGCGCGAAGCCTGTTGCATACTTTTCTGCTGAGTTTGGCATCCATGAGTCGGTTCCAATTTACAGTGGCGGGCTTGGGGTTTTGTCGGGAGACCACGTAAAGAGCGCATCTGGACTAGGTGTGCCCTTGGTCGGCGTAGGTTTGTATTACTCGCATGGCTATTTTCGTCAGCATCTCGATGATGAGGGATTTCAGGGAGAAGAATACCTTGAAACACAAGTCAGCCACCTACCGATGAAGCCTGCGGTGGATAAGGGTGGCGATCCGATCAATATTTCCATCGAAACTCGTAATGGAGAACTGTTAGCCAAGGTATGGCAAATGGATGTCGGGCGAGTGAAGTTGTACCTGCTGGATTGCAATGTCGAGGGCAATAAACCCGAGGATCGAGAGTTGACCAGTCGCCTTTACGGTGGCGACCAACGGACGAGAATTCGTCAGGAACTGGTTCTTGGGGTAGGAGGAGTCAAAGCCCTACATG
>JAAENG010000479.1 GCA_024224665.1 Chloroflexota bacterium
CGTTTGGTCGTTTGGTCGTTTGGTCGTTTGGTCGTTTGGTCGTTTGGTCGCGTGTTGCGTGTTGGTTGTGCAAACGAACCACACCTTTCAAGTAGGAGCCACGCAAATTCCGATAGAGTCGGAAAAATCTGAGTCTCTATGTGACTGGATTTTCTTGTTCATAACAGATTTCCTTTGTCGGCGATCACCGTGTCACCTTGTCACCGTGTCAATGTACCGCCTTATGAAGTGCCTGATCCAGATCCCACAACAGATCTTCGGCATCCTCTAGCCCAACACTGAGGCGTATAAAGTCTTCAGTGACGCCAGCTACCAGTAGCTCCTCTTCACTGAGCTGGCTGTGGGTGGTGCTGGCAGGATGGATGGCCAGGCTCTTGGCGTCGCCCACGTTGGCCAGGTGGCTGAAGAGTTGCAAATTGTCGATGAAACTCTGTCCGGCAGCGCGGCCGCCCTTGATGCCGAAACCAAGGATGGCGCCGGCGCCTTTGGGTAGATATTTCTTTGCAAGATCATGGTCGGGGTGGCTGGCCAGGCCGGGATACGTCACCCATTCGACATCGTGATGTTCGTCAAGGAACTCGGCCAGGCGCTGGGCATTGGCCACATGCCGGTCGATGCGCAGACTCAGAGTCTCGACACCTTGCAGGGTAGTCCAGCTATTGAAAGGCGACTGGCAGGCGCCAATATCCCGTAGGATCTGAACACGGGCTTTGATGGCGAATGGGGGTAGACCTGCGCCAAGCAAATCAGCATAAACCAGGCCATGATAGCTGGGATCAGGCGTAGTGAAGTTGTCGAAACGGCCACTGGTCCAATCGAAATTACCGCCATCCACGATCATCCCACCAATGGTCGTGCCGTGCCCACCCAAGAATTTGGTGGTGCTGTGCGTGACGATATTGGCGCCATGCTCGAAGGGGCGACACAGGTAAGGCGTGGCAAAGGTGTTGTCGATCATAATCGGGATGTTGTGGGCCTGGGCGATAGCAGAGACCTCTTCGAAGCGGAATACCGTGATATCAGGATTGCCCAAAGTCTCGCCATAGATGATCTTGGTGTTGGGCCGGATCGCGGCTTCGATAGCAGATGGATCAGTCGGATCGACCAAGGTAACGTCGATACCCAGGCGGGGGAATGTGTAGTTGAACTGGTTAAAGGTACCGCCATAGAGCCGGCTACTGCTGACAATATGATCGCCCGCCCCGCACAATGTGAGGATGGCCATGGTTTGGGCGCCATGGCCACTGCTGGCTGCCAGTCCTGCAACACCACCCTCCAGGTCAGCAATACGCTGCTCGAGCACATCGGTGGTAGGGTTCATGATGCGGGTGTAGATGTTCCCCAGCTCTTGCAGCGCAAACAGATTTGCAGCGTGTTCGGTATCTCTGAAGTTGTAGCTGGTGGTCTGATAAATGGGTACTGCCCGGCTGCCTGTGGTGGGGTCAGGCTGCTGGCCGGCATGAAGCTGGCGAGTTGTGAATCCAAGCTGGCGTTCTGCTGTCATGGTTGTGTTCTCCTGATGCAATGAAAGTGTGATGGGTGTGTGTGTCTTACACTCCGGCTATGCAGATGAAGTGATCCGGTTCCGGCCAATGAAACGAACATGTTGGGGACTGCATAGGGCAAAAGAAAAACCCTCTGCCAAAAGCGAGAGGGTTGGATGACCTGAGCCGGTAACTTACAGAATCCTGTCTTTAACAAAAAATCCCCAAATGGGGATGAGCGGGAGACTCTAGGGTCGCTCCTCTCATCTTCCAGATTTCTTCTGCCGGAATTGGCACCCTGGCGCTCGTTCAGCATCGTTGCTGCGCTTGCCGGGTTGCCGAGGTTTCATCGGGCCGGTCCCTCCACCTCTCTGGATAAGAGTGCTTTATCTAATTGGCGGCAGGATAATTGAGATGTGGGACATTTGTCAAATCTAACAGAGAAGCGAACGAATCAGATATTACGAAATACGGCATGGTTCATTCTGCCGAGTTTGCATCTTTACAAATCCAGGTCTGTGATTGCGAACAGAACCAAAGATTAAAGACCCTCCACGGTCCTGATGGCAGTGGCACAGAGACCGCCCCACCGCTGGCCGAAGCACCGATCTTACAGGATGCAGATGCCTTGTATGACACCATCAGCCAGGGGCGGCTGGAACAAGGTATGCCCAATTGGGGCCAGGTGCTCTCACCGGCTGAAATCAATGACGTGATCACTTATCTGGGCATGCTGCGAGCGGGTGAAACGGCCCCACCCGAACCCGTAGAAGAGGAGGGAACCGATCCCTTGGAGATGGCCCAATTCTTCTACCTGAGCCAATGTGCCACCTGCCACGGTCTGGCCGGAGAAGGCAAGGACGACAAGTCTGCGCTCATCGCAAACGATTTTATCCAGAACGCCGATGACGCAGAACTGCTGCGGCTCATCAGCGATGGTCGGGCGAACACCGCTATGGAAGGGTTTGCCGATGTCCTGGATGAAGAAAAGATCCAGACGGTCATTATGCTCATACGTAGTTGGCAATAAGATCGGCGTAGTCAAAAACAAGGCCCCGGCATGTGCGCCGGGGTCTTTTTGATCTGGTACTTTCGCCTACAATAAGGTTATGAGCGACAGGGGCAAGGTCAGCACATATCAATTTAAACTACTGAGATCGTGTGGACAGGTAATACCCGGCCCTAATCTGACAGATAATCGGCTAGAGCTTGCTACATGCGATATCTTGATAGTTTGCTCAAATCGAAGAGACCAGGGGATTATAGAAATCTAGATCGCTGCCAGCGAATCTCACGGTTGCCCCTGCCTGCCGCCCGTTGTATACTTAGATTGCAAGTGCAACACGTTGCAGGGACGATATCTATTGTTTCGCCGATGCGTGTCGGTCCAAAGCTACGTGGCTGCCCATACATTCGTCGCATCAACACATTTAGAGGGACCTGCTTAGTAGGTCGCTCGCCTAACCGGGGATTAGCTGGACCTTTTCTGGTTTCATTGAGGTCTTGGTCTCTAAGCACAAGGAGATGCAAAGAGAAAGAAGAAGACTCGTTAAACGATCTCTTCAAGAGGTGTCATCCCCTGCCAACCGTGCGAGACGGTTTCGGATGCAAGGCGAGGCAAACGTGGACGTTTGAGTTCCAAATCATGGCTCTTTGGGACTTCGCGTGACGATCACGAATTTCAGTCGATGATGCCCCCACACCTAGTGGCTGGTTGTGCCAGCGCCTAGATATAGTGTGGAAATAATCAGCACCACGCGAAATCCCAGAGAACCCAAATCATTTAACACTCACCCCACTCATCGATAAGGAGAAAATGATGAAACGTTTACTGTTGGTTTTTTCGATCATTATGGTGTTCGGTCTTGTGCTTGCTGCATGTGCCGGAGCCCAACCGGCTGCTCCACAGCAGCCAGCGCAGGTTGCCACTACAGAGGCGTCCGCGCCCGAACCGACCGAACTACCCGCACCCGAACCAGCCGTAAAAGGCCCGCAAGGTACATTGCGTGTGGCGCTCTCCACTTTCCCAAACTCGCTCGACATGCCCATCGCTGCTGAGCGCAACGCCTCCAATGCTTCGTGGCAGTTGTACGATAGCCTGGTATGGGTGAATGACGACGGAGCGATCGCACCGGCGTTGGCGGAGAGTTGGGAGGTTTCGGACGACGGCACCGAAGTCACCATGAAATTAAGAGAGGGAGTGACTTTCCACAATGGTGAGGCATTCAACGCCGATTCGGTTGTTTTCTCGTGGGAGCGAGGCCAAAGGCCGGAGATGCAATGGAGTGACAGGTGGACGGTCGTGTCAGATATCGAGGTAATCGATGACTTGACCGTCAAACTCAAGACCGAGGATCCCAACCCTCTGATTTTGCGCATGATCGCCGCAGACTGGGCAATAGTGGCGCCGGCATATATCGAAGAGGTCGGAGAAGAGGGCTTTGCCGAACACCCGGTTGGCACAGGTCCCTTCCAATTTGTGGAATGGAGCAAGGGCGACCGCATTGTGATGGAAGCATTCCCCGACTATTGGGAAGAGGGCCTGCCCAAGATTCAGACTCTGATCTTCCGCCCGATTCCCGAGTCTGCGACGCGCGTGGCAGCCATACAAACGGGTGAGATCGACATCGTCGGCCGTCTGAGTTCTGAAGAGGCTGCACAACTCGAAGGGATGGACAACGTCACAGGTATCACATACCCTGTGGATCGTGTTTACTACGTCGCCTTTAATAACCTGACCACGGGTCTCGAACAACCCACCATGGATGCCGTAGTACGGCAAGCGATGAACTACGCAGTGGATGTCGATTCAATCATCGATGCCCTGTTTGATGGCAACGGCCGTCCCTCGACCGGCTATGTCACGCCAGCGAACTGGGGTTATGACAAGGATATCCAGCCGTTTGGCTATGATCCAGACAGAGCGCTCGAGTTGCTGGCCGACGCCGGATTTGCCGATGGTTTCGAGATCGATTTCGCCTGCCCCGTAGGCGCCTACACTAACTTCGAGCAGGTGTGTGAGGCCATACAAGGTTATCTCGGCGATGTCAACATCACTGCCAATCTCGACCTCATGGAATCTGGCAAATACTGGGATCTGGAAGCCAACAAGGAACTGCCGCCACTGTTTGGTGACAGCTGGTCCGAGGCCAGTGGTGAGGCTCTACCCCGCCTTATGGGTGCATTGGGCGGTTGGGATGCCAGTTTCTCAGCGTGGTCCGACCCTGAGATTGACAGACTGATCGGAGAAATCGGTTCGGAGATGGACGATGATGCTCGCGCCGAACTCTATGTGGAACTGCAGGGCTATATGCAGGAGGACCCACCCTTCATCTACCTGTACGAACCCACCACCTTTGAAGCGAAAAACCCAAAGGTGCAGGATTATAGGCCAAGGGCAGCTGAGAACTATTATCTCAAGTACACGTGGGTGGAAGAATAGACCGGGATTAATCGACAGTCGTTAGCGATCTGGGAGGGAGTGTCTTGTTCCCTCCCAGATCGGTTATAAGGCAATACCGCAAAAGTCGGCAGGTAAACCCTTATTTTACGGGTAATTCGTCCTTTCGTCTTCCGCCTCCCGGCTGAAGCAGCAATTCCAAATACGGCAATTTTGCAGGGATGACAACCTCAATTTAGGTGCGAGATTGC
>JAAENG010000480.1 GCA_024224665.1 Chloroflexota bacterium
ACATAATGTGTCACCAGGTTTCGACCTAGGTTCGTCAACATAACCCCCCATTTCGGAGGTTCAGAAGGCCTGAACCGGCCTCCAAACATGTTAGTATCGCAGGGTGTTATGGCCCTTCTAACTCAAAAAGGACACACCCAATCGATTTCAAGGCATCAGAATGGGCTCGAAATGACGCATAACCGGCCTTTGTAGCCCAACCAGGTATCCAGGCCGACACCGACCGTGGAGGGGCAGGTGACTGAGCGATCGGCGGCCGGCCAGTAACTGACACCAATCCCACAACCATAAGACAAAGTAGAGCTATGACCAGATAGGTGATTCTCATGTCATGACATCCTCACTGATTTCTGCCAACGACACAGCCGCAACTAAAATGCCCATCAGTACCGCTCGCACGCTGGTAGTCATCCACAATGTGGCATCAAAAACGGCGATTAGGGTCGGGATCAGCCAGCCGGCAAAGGCATGTGGTGGGCCCCGCCGGCTAAACCAGAATCCTGCCACTGTTAGCCACAGCCACATGACACCGCCGAACACCCCCACTTCGGCCATGGTCAGCAAGGGGATGTTGTGGCCGATATAGGCTCTGGCATCGATCTGGCGCGCTGCGGGACGAAAGTTTCCCAGCCCTACCCCAAATACCGGTTTGTCAGAGATGAGTTGTAAGGCAATGATAACATCCCGCCTGCGCTCCGTTACTGATATCGTCTCAGACTGGCTGACCTGTGGATCTGCTACACGACTGATCAGGAGATCACGGTAGCTGAACAGAAACAGCAGGCTGAGGATGGCAGGCAGCGCTAGAGCCATAACCTGACCCCAACGAGAAAGCAGAGGCTGCCCGTTCTTGCCTCTCGTTTTGACCTCCATAACGACCCAGGCAACTGCCGCAAGGCCAAACGCCAACCACGCTGTTCGCGAGAATGTGGTTGCCAGGCCCAGAGAAGCGATACACAGGACAGCGGTCAAAATCACCAGGTTCATGCGGCGTAGCCTCTGCGTATACGGTAGCAGCAGAAGCGTGACCACCGCCAGTGTAGCAGCCAGGATATTGGGATGGCCGGTCAAGCCATAAGATGGAAGGAGAGTAAGAAAGCCGATCTGAAAGTCAAACCCACGACACCAATCCGGGCCAGCGTCCACCAGGTCCAAGGTACGACTTCGCCAAATTGCCCTCTTGTCCCCAAAATCAGTACCAAGAGCAAGCCGAACAGCACATGACAGACTGTGCAAAGCAAGCCGGCAGGTCGTTCACGCTGGACTATGTGGCTACTCAATGCTCTAAACTGCTCCCACCGACGAATTCTCTCAACACCGAGTCTCTGGGCACGGCCTCGTCATCTGCAACAGGTACGATGGCTTGCAGTAAGTTTTTGACCCGACGGGCTCGCGTGTAAGCATCTTCCCGCAAGGGATCGCCATCATATCTTTTCTCGAAATCGACAAACCAATCATAAACACGCGCCTTGTAGAGTGCCAATTCGTAGGGCATGGCGCTGTTGATGACGTAATCGGCCGTATTATGGTAAGGGATGATGTTGCGCATCTCGCTCGCTCGCACATAATGCCAGTGTTCCAACGTTCGGCGTGGGTCGTATGCTCGATGCATCTGATCCCGCAGCATGCGCCGGATCAGGCGCAGATCGGTCCAGCGGATATAACGGCCGTCTGAGCCCTTCATCTGTAGCAGGGGTTCGAGATAGAGTTTGTATTTTCGTTCGTCAGGCACGGTTTCGGTCAGTGCCGGATAGAGGCCGTGTAAGCTGTCGATCAATAGGACCTCGTCCGCCTGTAAGCGCATGGCTGTTTGTTCAGGGTGGCTCTTGCCCGTTTTGAAATCATAAAAAGGGATGAGCGCTTCCCTACCATCGATTAGTTGCGCCAGATTCTTGTTGAACAAGATCATGTCTAGCGCTTGTGGCGTTTCGAAATCGTAATCCCCAAATTCGTCTTTAGGGTGAAGTTCCAGATCGAAGAAGTAGTTGTCGACATTGAGCGTTACAAATTTCAACCCAGACTTTTGCAAACGCTGTTCGAGCTTGATCGTTGTCGTCGTCTTGCCTGAAGATGAGGGGCCTGTCACCAAAACCACACGCACATCGTGTTTTCGTTCGGCGATCAATCGAGCGGCGATATCGACATCCTGTTCGTAGGCTGCTTCCGATTTATTGACGATGTTGGGAAATTCGCCCTTTTCGATACGCTCGTTCAAGCTTGTAACTGTATGAAGCCCGTTGCTGACCGACCAGTCCAGCACATGCCAGATTTTGGCCCAGGGGATGTTGCCGGCCGCTCGTACGGCATGTTTATCCTGCTTCTTGCGCCCGCGTTTGCGCTCATCCCGATAGAGGATATAGGCCTTGGCAACACTGGCGTGGCCGTTCTCGATTAAAACCTTTTCCACCATGTCCTGGATCTCTTCGATATGCGGAATCTGCCCCTCGGTGTGGCTCATCTCCAGCTCTCGCACAACCTCATCCGCCAACCAATCGGCCCGATCCTTGTCGCGCCCGCCCTCGGCCACGGCCGCCCGGTAAATCGCATTAGCGATACGATCCTGGTTAAATGGAACGATCGCGCCTGTCCGTTTGACTACTTGGATTATCTTAGGCATGGCACCCTCCAATTAAGTCTGTTCCCAGTTCAGCCCCTACCAAATCAGTCCGATTGCTCTTGACGATGTGGTAACTCAGGCGCCTCTCGACGATCATCCACGGCCAAGTGCATAAAGGCGAGATATGGGTGCTTATAGAGCATGTGAGGGCCAGAATAGCGCATGACATCTCTGACTCTTTCTCGCATTTCGGGTCGATAGCAATGCACTGTACAATTTGCACAGGTAGATTTGTCCTCCCGGAATGGGCATTTCACCAGGCGGAGCGTTGCATAATCGAACAACTCTTGACATTGTACGCAAAGATCCTGCTTTGTGCCATGTTTGCGCTCACAATAGATATGAATCATTGATTCTATGGTCTTATGCTCGCGTGAAAGGCGGCGCTCTTTGAAATAGATGATGGCCTCTGTCATATCTTGGGGCAGTGGGTTTTGTTTTTGTGTGACTGTAATGTTATGTTGCGGTCGGTCATATTCGTGGGAAAAATGGCTGAAGATTGAAGATGATGCCTTCAAATGACAAATCACCCTTCAGTGTTAGTTCTGATGCCACATCTTCATTTCCGGGATATCAGATATAACTACGCTAAACTTAGAAAAGTATAGTCAGTTCAGTCGGTGGGCACAATGATTTATGTCACATCGACGCATTCAGGAATACCTTTCTCATGATCTTTTAAGCATGATCCAGGCGAACGGTGAGATCTGCTGACTGAAGAAGAGTCGCCTGAGGCGTCGGGTCGGTTTGTCTGGATGATAAAGAAGGGTCGGCTGAAACAATTTGAGGTCGGACCAGAGATGGTGGTGGTAATAGGGGCTCATTTCGGGTACACCCAGTTGCTCGTAATAACTTCGGCTACGTTCAATGGCTTCATTTTGTGTCATGTCGTCGTAGAAGGGTGTATCCAATATATGAATCTCGCCCTCATCTCGCAACGCAGAAAATAGATGGGGAAGTAAGGCAAGTACATTTTCAAAATACTGAAGGGACGCCGCCATCACAAAAATATCGACACTGTCTGCCGCCAAGATCCCAGCCATGACATCGCCAAATGCAAAGGATAGATCGGCATTCCCGACAAAGACCCGAGCGCCCTGTTCCAACTCCGGCCGATTGATGTCTAACCCCACCACCTGGCAATGAGCTAACCCCGCCAAACGGTTGCTCATCCAGCCATTTCCACAACCGATGTCGACAATGGTCAAGCGGCGGTCGATACCGGCAATATGGGCATGCAAACGCTGCGCCGAATCCGCCCGCATGATCCATTCATTGGCGTATACATGGTTGCCAGGCACCAATGGCAGCTTACGCACGATGTCATCCTCATATAGGCGACCTTCCAACTGCCGCACGCGCAGATAGATGGCTTGTTCGGTGGCGTATGTGGCGGGATCGCTCAATTGATAGACGCCATTTTGCTTTGGTGTATCTGCTGATGAAAGGAGTGCATGCATAAATGGCAGGATATCCGATGCAAGGTTTCGAACACAAATTAGCCGATAGCGGTTGATTGGCGATTGTTGGTCATCAAAGCAACTGAAGATAGAGTCGTTCCAATTGTGAAACCGTATGCATCAACGATAACCCCTGTTCGACACGCTGCTGCAATGCCAATCCCCATCGATGTCGCTCAGCGGAATCGCCAAGCAAAAGGCAGAGACTGGCCGCCAATGCCGCCGGATCCCGCAGCGGAACCACACATGATGGTGGCAAAAAATCAGGGAGGATGCCAACAGCAGTGCCCACGGTGGGACTGCCACACGCTGCCGCCTCCAACGTAACCATGCTCTGGCTCTCGAACCCTGACGATAGCACATGCACGTCGGCAGCACGATAGTAAGCGGGCATCTGGGTATGAAAAACCTCTCCATGAAATGTCACATGAGGGGCGCAATTCAGTGTTCGCGCTAAATCGGACAAGGTGTCCAGCAAGGGGCCCTTTCCCACAACATGCAAATGAGCATCAGGAAACTGTTTTAGAATCAAGGGTAGAGTTCGTATCAATGTAGCCTGATCTTTCACGGGATAGAGCGACGCCACATGTAGCAGTGTAGGTGAACCGGGCAGCGCTATCGCTCCGCGGTCATGCATATTGAATAGGCTTGTATCCACCCCCCAAAGGAATGACTTCCAGCCGCCGGACCATGAAATCCGCTTCGCGAATTATTCGCAAATAGTGCGATCCAACCGTTACAGCATCCGCCCTGGGCAATGCCCACGCTGATAGACGTCTGCCAATGCGACTGAGCTGTCCTCCATATTGAATGTCAGCAAATCCCACCAACTCCCCACCCATAACCGATGCCACTGTGGATGTACACATTCTGCGGCCGGTGTACACGGCCACAGCGCCGGCTTCATCTGTCCAAAATCCGTGAATCACATCAAAGGGTGAATGGTCAGCTTGTAGCCCAATCGCTTGAGCTGCCTTTCGAAGCAGGCCGAACCGACGCATACCTCGCCTGGTCGCACCGCCAATGGCATGCACTGTAGCACCATGTACTTTGTAGATGCCGGCCTGAAAGGGATAGCGCAGGCTGAATTCGTGAACATCATGACGTTGGCCGAGTTCACGTACTAATGATTGCAGCACAGGGATTGCCCAATCATCCTCGTTCGCACTGAATCCGGGCATTATCAGAGCGAGACGCATTAGCAATTCCCGCCATTCAGGATTGGCGGAGTCACCTGGAAAAGCGTGTAGGGCGCGTGTCTTCTAACTTCGGTCGTACAAGCATGTTCCTGCAACCAAACGAAGTTGATCTCGGGGGTACGACCCACCCATTGTTCCGTTATATTACGAGTATCCAGCAATAGCTAAAATGTCGATCCTTCGTCCACTTGCTCCTGTAATGCCGCTGGATCCAAGTAAAAGAGTTCTCTCACATCAAGATCTGTATAGTGTTGTAATGTAAGCGTGAGGCCAAAAGCCAAGAGTGTGGCTTCAGTTGCCAGTTCTGACTCGACCTCTCGTGCGATGACCTTGCTGTGGTTCTGAACCCGAAGAAAGGGATCGATTAAACGGTAAGACCACAATACCATCCCCACAAGTGAGATCACGGCCAAAATCCCCACCAAGACACGGACTGCCACGCTCCTGGATTGCCAAAGCTGACTTATTCCGAAACCGGCCAAGAGGATGACCGGCATCGATATCACCAGCCCAAAGCGAAAATTCTGGTAGGGGATGCCCGCCAGAAAAAGATAGAGCGCACCGGCCCAACCGATCAAGAGGATCAGGGCGTCCCACAGGCGCCGGCGCCACAGTTGCCAGCAACCCCACAAACCGGCCAGCCCCAACAAAGGGAAAAGGTAGGCGGGATGGCCGGCGGGTTGGAGATAAAAGAGCCAGATCGGCAATGTGTAAGTGGCTAGACCGTCGAGGGTTTCGAACTGGCGCCGAAAGGAATTGACCGGGCTTCAACTGACTAACCAGGGGTGAAGCAATCCCTCCGGTTTATCCAAGCTCAACCACAGTTGTGGCAAGAAGATCAACAGTCCCAAACGACCGCTATGACGGCATGCCTGGCGCTCAGACGACGCATACGTATTTGACGGATCAGGTAAGCTGCGAAAGCGGGAGCAACGAGGGCATAAGCCCAACGCGTAACCACCGCCAGCCCAAAACAGCTACCTGCGGAAAACAGCCATAAGGCGGGATGTCTACGCCTTGTGGCCTGAATCAGGACCAATAGGGCGAGACTCATCCAAAACAGCCCGGGAATATCCGCCATAACGACGACTGATGACAAGAGTGGTTGTCCTGCCACAGCGATCGCCAATCCGGCTACGATGCCGCTAACCTGCCCTGCCGGCGGAAAAAGGGAGAGCGCCAAGGCATAGCCTAGAGGTGCCAGCGCTGCTCCGGTCACAACGCTGGCCCATTGAGCAGCAGTGGGTGTTTGTCCCAGCACTGCCATGAACAGAGCAGATAGTAGTGGATAACCGTTGGGCCAAAAGAAACCGGGTGGCGCGAGACCACCATGCAAGGTCTGAGATATGGCAACAGCCTGCTGATAGTATGCAAAGGGATCTTGACCGTAAAGACCATCGAAATCCCACCAGCGTACGACGATAAGGCGGAGCAGGAGCGCCAACAAAAAGAGCGAGGCTGCTGTCACAAAAGGACCGAGTCCAGTCTTCATGGCTCTACCAGATCTTGGTGTTACATGGGTGGTAATCGCGTTGCTCACCACTGACCCCTTACACGATATTGGTAGCGATATTCCATCAGCGTGATAGAGGGATACGTCGCCAACGTGCGGGCGAGCAAATCACCGCCTCGAAAAAGGATGGCGTTAAAGACGTCGGGCAAGATGACTAACGAGAGTTCGTTGATAGGCTCGATAGTTAGATTTCGATAGCGCCTGCAAGCCACAAGCCACAAGCCACAAGCGTCCAAGGGTTGGCCGCAAACCTGTCAGACGCGAGGGCTTTAGGCTGCACGCTTGAGATTCTGAGCCAGTGACTTGTTTAAAAGGCGCTTCTTCTCAAGCGCTAGTTCAATCAGAATGAAGTAGTCTAGCAGGCTGTCGAAAAAGTACAGGGAACCGGTTCCATAATCTTGAACACCCTCACTTCGAGCCTCAGAATCGACCGAAGTGAGGGTGTTTTTGAAGCCGGAGCAACTTTTCCGACAAACTCCTAGGGGATAGAGATAATCTTCGCCACTCTCATCGATGATGCGAATATCCTCATCCTCAACTGCGTCGGCATCGGGTACTACTTGATATATCTTGTGCAATTCCAATGGCGCAGAATAATCTGCATTCTGTACGCAGATGGCAAATTGAGTCTCATTTGTGGTCGAGAATTTCGAGATATTAGTCGACATATCGCTGACAATCTCAAAGTTCATCCGCTAGCAGGCTGTCGGAAAAGTCCAGGGAACCGGTTCCATAATTCCGAATAGGCTAAGTTTGGGCCTCAGAATCGCCTGAAGTGAGGGTGTTTTGGAAGCTGAAGCGACTTTTCCGACAAACTGCTAGCTATCTGCTATTCTGGCAATTCAACTACCATAACACCAGCATCAACCTCGGTTTGTAAGGCAGCGATCTCGCTACGAACACGCTCGACGATCTCGGCGGTTGGCACCAGATCTCGCTCTTTTTCGGAACGGCGTTTGAGTTCGACACCCCCTTCTTTAAGTGAACGTCCACCTACAGTGATACGCAGGGGAATGCCAATGAGATCGGCGTCGTTGAACTTCACACCAGGTGCAAGGTTACGGTCATCGTAGAGCACTTCTACACCAGCCGCTTCTAGATCCGCCGCCATGATTTCGGCGAATTCGAATCCGCCTTTAAGTGCGACAACATGCACCTGATAAGGTGCGATCGAGATAGGCCAGATCAAGCCGTAGTCGTCGTTATGTTCCTCTGCCACGCAAGCGAGTAGACGGCCGCTGCCGATGCCGTACGAGCCCATGATCACAGGCTGGGCCTTGCCATTTTTGTCGAGAAATGTGGCGTTCATGTCGGCGCTATAGCGGGTGCCCAATTTGAAGATGTTACCCACCTCGACACCACGGGATGTGCGTAGAGGTTGGCCGCAGACGGAACAGGCATAACCCTCTTCAACAGCCACGATATCGGTAACTATCTCAGCCGTGTAATCCCGGCCGTAATTTACATTGAGCAGATGGTATCCATCTTCGTTGGCGCCGGCCACCAGATTAGGCACGGCCTGGATCAGATCATCGACTATAATTAGAGTGCCTTGTTTGATGCCAACTGGAGAACCATAGCCGGGTGAAGCACCAATAGCCCGGATCTCATCCTCTTGGACGGGGCGCAGGGCTTTTGCTCCTACGGCATTGGTGAGCTTGGTTTCGTTAAGTTCCATGTCACCACGAACCACAGCAAAAATGAATTTCTCGACATCTTGTTCATCTTCCGAGATTGTTGCGACCATGAACACGGCTTTTGCGGTCTTCGCTTCAGGGATGTCCAGGAATTCAGCCAGAGCGGCGATGGTATTGACAGCGGGCGTTTCCACTTTTTCTAGCGCCAACATCTCCTCATCTTCGACAACGGCTGATTTCTGGAATGTCGCCACCTGGCGGTTGGCCGTATAGCCGCAGTTATCACATAGAACCAAGGTGTCCTCGCCAATTGGCGTCAGATACATAAATTCGTGGGCCTGTTTGCCCCCCATCATGCCTACATCTGATTCCACGGCAATGGTTGGCAGCGCACAGCGATTGAAGATGTTGAAATAGGCTTTATAGTGCTCCCGATACTGCGCATCCAGCCCCCCCCAATCGGCATCCAGGGTGTAGCTGTCTTTCATGGTGAATTCACGTACACGGATGAGGCCCCCGCGCGAGCGCACTTCATCACGCCATTTGGTCTGGATATGGTAGACCATGGCCGGAAGCTGGCGATAAGAATGGATGACATTCCGTACCAGATCGGTCACAACTTCTTCGTGCGTCATGGCCAGCACCATATCACGGCCACCGGCATCTTTGAAGCGCCCCATTTCAGAGCCAACGCCATACCAGCGCCCGGTTTCCTTCCAGGTTTCGGCAGGATGCACGACCGGCATGGTCATTTCTTGACCACCAATGGCGTTCATCTCATCGCGCATAATATTTTCGATTTTAGTCAGCGAACGCTTTGCCAAGGGCAAATAACTGAAAATGCCGGAGCCAAGCTGGCGGATGAATCCTGCACGCAACAGGAGTTTGTGGCTGGTTAATTCCGCCTCGGCCGGTGCTTCACGCAGCGTCTGGGCGAAAAGGTGACTCATTCGCATCGGGATAACCTCTGGAATTATGAATTATGAATCGTGATTTGGGAATGACTTTGCCTGGGGATACATTTGAAAGCTTGCGGCTCTTTCGGAATTTCCGTGGCTCCTACTAGAAAGTTGTGATTCGTTAGCACAACCATCACGTAACACGCAATACGCAACACGTGTTTTTCTAGAACCGCACGAAATCCTGTTGAACCAAGATTGCATTAGGTGGGATTCTAGCACAAAGCATGCGAACAGAGTAGGCGATGAACCTGTGTTTGATTTGCCGTCGCATGTTGTATCCGCAATAATAGCTCTGGATACTATGTCCGTATTATCATTATCGTACGCGTAAGTAACCCTCTTCTGCGGGTGTTCCCATGACAGATGTGATTTCATCTCAACCCAATAGCGAATCCGTGCTTCACGTATCATCTTCTACTCTCATCGCCGGTGCTGTGGCTCAAGTCGATCCCGATCAAATTGATTTAACACGGTGTCTAACACCTGCACAGCGGTTTGCGCAAATGCTTTCGATGATCGAACTCGTAGAAAATATCGCGGCCTATCGCCTTCGCAAACGACGACCTGAACTTGATGAGATTGAATCGCTGCGAATTGTAAGGTCCCAGCATGTCAGATTCTGAACAGGTCACATTCAGCGCTTTCGCACGTCTCGTACTCGATGCCGTCGAGAACGCAAAAATCACCTATTTGATTGGAGGCTCTGTGGCCCTCGCAGTCTGGGGAGAAGCAAGGACCACCCGTGACATCGACTTGGTGATTGAATTGCCGCTTGAATCGATGGCAGACCTATCTGCAGAACTAGAAAAACGTGATATGTTGGTTCCCGTTGAAGTCATGCTCGACCTGTTGATAGAATACCGAGCAGATTTACCTATCAACGCCATCCACATGTATAGTGGCTATAAGGCTGAGTTCTACTTGCTCAAACCGGGAGACGCCTTCCGATCATCCAATTTGGCTCGAAGACGACTGGTCGATCTTGGCCCGCCTTTAGGTGAAGTCTACGTACATGCGCCCGAAGACCTCATTCTGAACAAGCTGCACTTCTACGACATCAGCCATCAACCCAAACATATCCGTGATATTGCCAGCATTGTACTCAGCCAGGAGGATGCGCTTGATCACGCCTATATCGATGAATGGGCGCGTCAACTTGACGTGACAGATATCTGGCTAGAGGTACTGAGACAGATCGAAGACATTTAGTGTTCAACCAGAAATACGGAGGCTTCACCATGTCTGAGCCTAACCCCGAACAGGTTCAAATCGAACGACGACGTAAGCGGGCAAAAGAAGAGATCGCCAAGGTTGTGAACAAAGGGCGGCATCCGGTTTATAGCACATTCGAGATCACCTCATTGTCCGGCCGCAGTTACGAAGTGCATATCCGCTCGTTGACAGAACACCTGAACAGCTGCACCTGCCCCGATTACCTGACCAACTTACTCGGCACCTGCAAGCATATCGAAGGTACTCTGCTGCATTTGCATAATGCTGTGGGTGACGAAGCCTGGGATCGCTACGCAACTGAAGCGATGCCCGTAACTCAAATCTACCTGCACAGAGCGGAACGCACCACGGTGCGGGTATCATTGCCCTTGCCCGCCACCGGAAAACTGCGAGAAGTGCTATTGCGCTATTTCGACGCCGCAGGCATCCTCACCGGCGCGCCCGTGCCGGCTCTGACCGCCTTGTTGCAGGAGATCGCCGATCTGCATACCCGTTCCCGCGCCCATCTCAGCCTGTCGCAGGAGGTGCACCAGTACCTGTCGCAATTGCAGGACTTGCATGCTATCGAACAGCAGAAGGTCTGGTTTATGGACCAGGTTTCGTCAGGCGCCCGTTCGCTAGACGTGATCTCGACTCAACTCTATGGCTACCAGGAGCAGGGAGCGATGCACCTGGTCTTTGGCCGCCGTACGATGTTGGCCGACGATATGGGGCTGGGCAAAACAGTTCAAGCCATTGCCGCCGCCAGCCTGCTGCAACAATTGCGCGATATCCAGCGTGTAATTGTTGTCTGTCCGGCCTCGCTCAAACATCAATGGGCACGTGAAATCCGCCGCTTCACTTCTCTGCCCGTGCAGGTGATACAGGGGAATGTGAAAGCGCGTCGTCAGCTTTACCGCCAACCTGCCTTTTTCAATATCATAAATTATGAATTGGTGCGACGGGATGTAAGCGAACTGCAAGCCATGCGACCTGATCTGATCATTTTGGATGAAGCCCAACGCATCAAGAACTGGCGCACTAAAACTGCCGACGCCGTCAAACAACTGCGCAGTCCCTACGCCTTTGTGCTCACCGGCACACCCCTGGAAAACCGTTTGGACGAACTCTACAGCGTTTTCCAGTTCCTTGACCCACGTATCCTTGGGCCTCTTTGGAAGTTCAACGAGCAGTATTTCCAGTTAGAAAAAAAACGCAGCGGCGCCTACAAAGTGTTGGGCTACAAAAACATCGATCTGCTGCGGGACCGTATCTCGCCCTATGTCATGCGCCGCATACGCCACGAAGTACTCACCGATCTGCCGGCCCGCACCGATAATAACTTCTTTGTGGAGATGACTCGTGAACAGTGGCAGGCCTACGATGATTACCGTCAAACCCTTGCCCGCCTGCTGGCTACCTCACGCCGCCGCCCGCTTACACCCAAAGAATCGAATATCATGCTGATGGCATTGGTAAAGATGCGGCTGATCTGCAATGCCTTGGCCCTGCACGATCACGAACTCAGCGAAAAAGATAGAGAGCGTACTTCTCCCAAGCTGCGTGAATTGGCTAAAATCCTGGAAGATGAACTGGCATCCAATAGCAACAAAGCGATTATCTTCAGTCAGTGGGCAAAAATGCTCGATCTGACTGAACCGGTGTTGGCCAGATTGAATCTGGGAGCGGTGAAGCTCACTGGCCAAGTGCCTACCCACAAACGTGGTGAACTCATGGAGCGATTCTTCGAGGACCCCGATTGCCGGATATTTCTATCCACCGATGCCGGTGGTGTCGGCTTAAATCTGCAAGCCGCCAGCCTCGTCATCAACCTGGATCTACCCTGGAATCCGGCGGTGCTGGAACAGCGCATCGCCCGCGCTCACCGCCATGGCCAACCCCAATCGGTGCAGGTGATCAACCTCATTGCTCAAAATACTATCGAAGAGCGCATTCTCGACACACTGGCACGCAAACGAGACGTGTTCCAGGGCGTGTTTGGCGATGCCGCCGGACCCAGCGAGATCAGTTTTGCAGATACCGGCCAGTCCCTGCTGAAACAACTGGACGAGATGTTAGAGCCCTCCTCCGAGTTGAAGCCCATACTGGAGCTGGAACCGAGCGCTGAACCTGATGCCCAACCGCAGGAAGTCACGCCACCCCCTCCCAAACCGACCCTGCGGGGATTCGCCGACCTGCTCGTGGGTCGTTATCCCGGCCGGGTACTGCTGGTGCGAACGGCGCCTCGATGGCCCGGACAACCTGGCAACGGCGAGGCGAGCGTGCTGGTGGTGGTGGACAAAGATCCGGCCGGATTACGCGGCGGCGTCGAGAAAATGATGGCCGAGTATTACGCGCCCGCCGATATGACGTCCCCCGGCCTGCTCCTGATGGAGAACGAGAGCTATCGGGCATTCGAAGCAATGCTGGCCCCGGCCATGGCCCAAACCCCGCCCGAAGCGGATGTCTTCCGTGCACCGGCGATGCCTGCGCCCAGCGGCGCCAGCGGCCGGGAGTTTTTAGAAAAACGGCTGAGATCGGCGCGCAAAGGTTTTGATCAGGGTAACAACCGGCTCAAACTGGCGAATGTGGTGCTGGCTGGTGGTTTCCCCGAAGAGGTATTGCGACCTGTACGCCAGGCTCTGGGGTGGGCTTACTCCTCACACATCGCCTTGGTCAAAGGCCACAAACCTGGCGAAACCCTGCCCTCCTCCCGCCTGATCCAGGCCGAACTGGTGGAAAGCGAGCGCCTGCCCGCCGACCTGGCCGCCCGCCTTTCGCAAGTACGAGAGCTGACCGCCCCGCCCGAACAAGGCGAAGAGGCGCCACCCCCCTCTTTGCAAACTGCTGAAGGCTTCATTCAGGCCGTGCAAGAGTGCGTTGAGTTAGGGGAGAGGTTGGCAGCAGAGGCTGGATTGTAGTCAGCAATTCCAATTATGGGCCGAGGCCAGATTTGGAACTGCTGGATTGTAGCAGTATGATTTGACAAGGATCTCCGATTGAATTACTATTTTGCAATAAAAGTAATTCGGAGAACCTGCATGCGAAGCACGATCACATTGAGAGGACAGACCGTTATACCGGTAAAAATCCGTAGGCAGTTCCGACTCTCCCCAGCAGATCAGCTTGAGTGGATCGTGGAGAACGGCGTCATTCGCGCAGTGCCCGTGCGGGCAGATGTGATTGCGGCATTCCGGGGACAGGGAAAGGGTGGTGGCACAACACGTCTACTAGCTGAACGACAGACGGATAATGCGCAAGAATGAAGCGCTTTCTGCTTGACACATCGGCATTGTTGACCTTGCGCGATGATGAAGCTGGTGCGGAAGGCGTCGCCAACTTATTATATCAGGCTGAACGGGACCAGACGACCTGTTATGTCTGTTTTGTGACGCTGATGGAGTTGCTTTATCGTGTCTGGCGGGATGAAGGGGCAGCGGCCGGAAGACTGGCATATGAGCAGTGCAAAGCGTTGCCCATTAGTTGGATTCATGAGGATCCGCCTTTGCTAGAGAAAGCAGCCGAACTCAAAGCCACACACCCTGTCTCTCTGGCCGATGCCTGGATCGCCGATGCCAGTATCCTGCAAGATGCGACGCTGGTGCACAAAGACCCCGAGTTTGAGGTCATCAAATGCCGGCAACAGATTCTGCCATACAAGTAGGTGCTGGTACCTGATGAGGTTTGCCCCGTCCTCGTCCCGTCTAATCCAGGACGTCGGCGTCTCCAGGATTGGCATCAAAATGTGCTCCACCACCTTACCTACTATTTCCCCCTCACCATATGAGATTGAGTTCAGCCTGCACTTCAATCCGCAGCCAGTCCGGCACATCCTGTAATCGCAGGTCAGCGAGCTCCTTAGGCTCAAGTTTATGTAAACCACCGCCGTATGTCCGCCCTGCTCGCACAACATGCCCTCTTGTCAGGCCATTGAGGATGTCAAGAAGTGCCAGCCTGCGATCTTCACACCCATCTATTGATGCAATTACCACCGGCTTAGGATAAAGGAGGAGGAAAACGTTAGCAGCGATGGCTTGGGACAAGTTGAGAAAAAAACGGAAGGGATTTGCCGACTTTTCACGGCTCCTGACCATGTAGGTCGCCATATACATAGCCGGTTGGCGCTGCTCCTGCAAATACCATATCTTGCGGTTTGCGCAAAGGTAACCATCAGGAACGCCTTTTGACTCACCCAACTCGAAATATCGCCACAAGTCAGGGTACTGCGTCCGCAGGCTGTCGGGCGACATATTGCAATCCAAAAGGTACCGGGCGCGGGGTATTTTCGGGAATCCTCGCGCATCAGCCCTAATCACAGGTTCGCTGATGTATCGGGGACTTGGAAGAATAGGCTTGAGGAATCGGTTGGGTATATTATACTCGTTGATGATGTCCTGATCTATGATGAAAAAGCCATTAGAGCCAGTTGCGATCCCGCGCTTGATATCAAAAATATCGCCAAGACGAACACCATTTCTCTCATGGTCATAACGTGAACCCATGCCGTCATAAGACCATTTGTTGAAAGATGAAAGCGTTTCCGAACTGATTGTTTGAATCTTCGTAGGCTCGCTTATAATTCCCCCATACGAAAACTCGAATTCGTACGGACCTGTAGGCGCTTGTTTCACATAGGAGATAATGGAAGAAGAAACCAACGCATCGTCGAATTGTACATCTGTGGGATCGAATTGATGGATTCGCTTCAGTGTGACATGGTGGAGCACGTATTCGCGCAGTACCCGGCCATAATTGACGGACAGGAATTCACTCGGGATCAGCCACGACGCGACGCCGCCAGACTGGAGGAGAGCGTGAGAGAGCAGGATGAAATAAACGTAAAGCCCACTCAAACCGCTTGGCTTGAGTTGAAGTTCCCTTTCGACTCGTTGCCGCAACTCTTGCTTTAGCTTGGAAGACAGATGGTGGTGTCTGACATAAGGTGGGTTGGTGCAAAGAAGATTGTACGATTCTCGCCGGTCGGACGCTTTGGAGAAATCTGCGAAATCAGCGTTGATGACCTCATAAGGCTGTCTAGGCCAGAGGCTTGCAGCAGCGCTCGCATATTCGGAATCGACCTCAACTCCGGTGGCGTGATTGATTCGCCCCATCAGTGGATGAGATTCCAAGGCGTTGAAGAAAACACCTGTCCCTAGAGCAGGTTCCAGGAATAAAATTTCCTGCCCACTGACAGATATTGAAAAGGCATACTTGACAATGTCCCTTGCCAGTGCGATTGGCGTAGAGAACTGGCCCAAGCGGTTACGCTGAAGCTGTGTCCGCTCTTCGTCAATATTTTTCTGGCGAGAGAAGCGCAATGACTCTTTGCTTCCACTGGGCGTCGTGTAGATCGCCTGCACCTCAGCTACCCGACTCCCTGATTCCTCAGGTTCGTGAAGTAACAAATCCAGATCCGAGAGACGGTGCTCCCATATCCAATCTATCCCTTCCGATGCTTCATACCCCAAATACCCCGGCTCGAAATAACCGCAGAGAAAGAGTAAGTATCTGACAGATTCGCCGAAACGGGATGCCAACTGACGGTACTTCTGGGCCTCTTCTTTTCGCCGTTTGTTTGTATTCGTGGCGTCGCCGGCTGACTTGGCTTCGATAAGGAGGGGCACATCACCCAATTTGGCCGTTTGTGGCTGAATAACGCAATCTACAGGTACATTGACAACGTCCTTGCCATCACCGCCATGAACATTCATGCGGAAAGCAAAACTACCTGGCAGCAGATGTAAGATGTCATCGACACTTCCAGGCAGAACACTCATATAGCCTCTGTTACTAAGCCATGCTTCGATAGTAGCTAGCTGTCGCTGCTCCTGAGCATTGCGTATAATAGGATCGGCAGCAGCCCCGCAGAGCCTATCGGCCACCATCATGGCGGCTCGTGTGATTTGCTCTTCGGTTGGCTCCTCGGTATCTTCGAGCCACGGAAATAAATCTCTGTCTGCAAGCTCGACAATGGTGTCGCTGATTCGCTGCACCTGCTCTATCTGCTCCGCCTTCGGCATGCGCGGAGGCATACGCGGCGGGATACCCGGTTTCCCCTCCATTGACAATACCAAATTCTTGTTGAGATGCGCTAGACCCACCAAGCGATCCCGCGCGATAGGAGGAGCACAGATCATCCGCAGTGTTGGCAGAACGCCTGGGTTCGTCTGAAGGTTCTCTGGAGAGATGTTTCTTAAAAAGTTGGTCATCTCCAGTGCATCCGCAACTTGAACAGTCGTCTCCGCTCTCTGAGCTCTGAACGCTAAAGGGGCAAATCGGAGAAACCAATCGTTATAAAAGTCGATTGACCTTTCAACATCTGCTTTCCATAAGTGCGGCTTGTCAGCGTTGATTGGCATCTGTTCACCTGTACTAGAATAACGACCATGCTGGTCTGAAAGTCAATTTCACGAAGCGATTGAAGTCATTGTACACTGAAAAGCAGCCAATCCAAACACCACTTGCAACACAAACATGAAACTCCTCCTCGCACCTGCCGGACAAGGCAAAACCGCATATATCATCCAACAGATTCGGGCTGAGCGCGCAACCCGGCCACTGGCCCCGATCTGGGTGATCTTACCCAACCAGGAGCAGGCGCGAGCGTTTCGCCAGCGGTTGGCGCTTGCAGGCGGAGCGCTGGGCGTGGAAATCGACACATTCTACGGTATCTACACCAGGGTGCTGGCGCTAGCAAGCGAACCCATGCCTCGCCTGTTCGAACCGGTGCAACATCGCCTGCTGCGGGCGGTCGTCGATACACTTTACGATGAGGGCGCGCTACTGCACTACGCGCCCCTACGCGACAAGCCCGGTTTCCTGCGCCGCCTGCGAGAACTCATTCTGGAATTGAAGCAAGCCAGGGTCGAGCCGCAGGTTTTCGGCAGGGCGCTGGTTGCCGAGCCACGGCGCTTGTCCGAACTGGCGGCCATCTATCAGCGCTATCAGGATTGGTTGCAAGACAGCGGTTGGGCCGACGCCGAGGGACAGGGTTGGCTGGCAGCGCTGGCACTAAAGGACCACCCGCTGCTGGGCGGTGACATCCATTTGCTGGCTGTCGACGGCTTCGACGAATTTAATCCCACGCAGTTGGCTGTGTTACGCCTGCTCTCCCAGCGTGCAGACGAGACCATGGTCACGCTCACAGGCGAGATCAGCAATGCGCCTCGCGACGCCCACCGCCGCTTCACCCGCGCCCTGATTGACCTCCGCGCCGGCTTCCAAGAGGTCGACATCCGCCCCCTTCCGGCTATGCCAACCGCAAAGAGCCCAATCCTTGCCTATCTAGAATCTGCAATCTTCAACCCTGCGACCACACTCGAGACAAACCCACAACCTTCACCAACCGATCTCCAAAATCCGATATCTCTCATCGAGGCCCGCAATCGAGCCGAGGAAACACGTGCCGCCCTGCACTGGCTCAAGGAACTCATCGTTCGCCAGGATGTGGAACCGTACGAAACCGCCGTGCTGGCCCGCGACCTCGAACCCTACCGCCCCTATCTCGCCGAAACCGCCGACGAGTACGGCATGAAGCTGTACATCAGCGGAGGCGAGGAGTTAATCGCCAACCCAGCCATCGCCGCCTTCCTTCATCTACTTTCGTTACCCGTGCTGGAGTGGCCCCAACGTACGGTGCTAGACGCCTGGCGCAGCCCCTATTTCGATTGGCCGGCGTTAGTACAAGCATCTGCTGGGATGTTCGATTCGATCGAGAAAGCAGCAGGCCGGTTGGAGCAAGCTACGCGCGGGAGCAGAATCATCGCAGGGTTGGCGCAATGGCGAGAGGCGCTGGAGCGTCGTGCACTGACCGACGTCGTCGACAGCGCCGCAATCGACGAGGATCGGGCGCTAAAGGAAGGGCCCATCGGGGAAGAAGCTGCCGTCCTCCTGCGCATGTTCGATCTCTTCGTCCGACTGTTAAAACCTGCCAAAGCAGCACCGCTTGCGGCCCATATCGCCTTTGTCGAAGATCTAATCGGCCTTGATCCGGGGTCGGAAGGCGGAGGTCGGAGGTCGGAGGTCGGAAGTCAGAAACCATCGAACGGAGTACGTAACACGCAGCCTTGTCCTGAGCGAAGCCGAAGGGACGCAACATGCCTAAACATCGTCACCCAGGCCCGCGCCAACGATGCCACCTGCGACCGGGACATAACCGCTTTGCAAGCATTCAAAGATGTATTGCGGGGGCTGTTGCTCGCCGAAAACATCGCCTCCTCCATCCCCTCTGGGCCGGCCGGCGAACCCATGTCCTATCGACGTTTTTATTCCGAGCTACGTGGAGCTGTCGAGGCAGCTACCTACCGTTTACCCCAGCCCAATCAAGCTGCAACACTGGCGGCGTCGCTGCTGCAGGCGCGCGGTGTTTCCTTCCGGGCTGTGGCACTTCTGGGCCTGTCAGAGGGTGAATTCCCAAAGCTGGAACGAGAAGACCCATTGCTGCGTGACAGCGAACGCGAGTCCTTACAAGAGCGTGATGTTAAAATGCAGCCGCGCATACAAGGCGACGAGATCACGCTATTTTATGAAGCCGTGACCCGCGCTAGCGAACACCTGTTGCTCACCCGTTCCAATCTCAGCGATGACGGCCAACCCTGGCAGCCGTCACCTTATTGGCAAGAGGTCAGGCGGCTTGTAGATGTGCAGCCAGTGAGTGCAGACGCTACCCCCTCCCCTGCATCTGCGCCCGAATATCTGGCTCTAGCCGGGCATCTGGCCGCTGAGCAAACGCCTGACCTGGCCGAGGACTGGCGTCAGGTGCAGCACACCGCCGCCATCCTCGAAGGCCGGCAGGCGAACGACGCGGCTGGTGTGTTCGCTGGTGACGCCACTGCCATCGCCAGCCAATTTCAGAGCTACTATTCGCCCGATCACGTGTGGAGCAGCAGCAGTCTAGAATCCTATGCTACCTGTCCCTTCCAATTCTTCGTACGCAACGGCTTGGGTTTGGAGCCGCACACAGAGGCCGAACAAGGATATGATGTTCTCATCCTCGGCAACATTTTTCATGCTGTGCTGGAGGAAATCTATCGGCAGGCGCGAGACCAGGGGGATTGGTCGGAGGCGGCGTTGCTGGCTCTACTCCCTGAAGTGTCAGGTACTATTTTCGATGCTGCCCCGCGCCGCTACGGTTTCCGCCCCACCCCCTTGTGGGATTTCCAACGCCGGGAATTGGCGGATGTACTCGCTCGCAACCTGGTCGGGCTCAGCGAGATGGCTGGGGATTTCGCTCCACTTGAGTTGGAAGCAGCGTTCGGCCTGAAAGGTCACCCGCCTCTCGATATCAAAACAGAGGATGGAGCCCTGCTGCTGCGTGGCTACATCGACCGTGTCGATCAAGACCAACATGGGCGCCTACGTATCATCGACTACAAATCAGGTTCGACGCCGATCCGCCCTAACGAGCTGGACGAGGGCAAGCGCATCCAACTGCCGCTCTACGCTTTGGCGGCCGAGCAATCTCTGGGTTTGGGCGAGGTTGTTGGTGGCTTCTACTGGCACATCGGTTCGGCTAAAGCCAGTACACTTGCTTTAGAAAAGCAACCTGGCGGCGTGGAGAGCGCGCTCGCGACCGCCGTGGGATCTACCACCAATCATGTGCGTGGCATTCGCTCAGGCCGCTATTCGCCCAAACCACCCGCTAAAGGCTGTCCCGGGAGTTGTCCGGCCAAAGAATTTTGTTGGCAGTATCGCCCCTAAACGCTATGAGCATCAAGTAAGCAAGGACTCCCGCACTCAATGGATGCCGATATGATACAATGAAATCAGAATGGAGACATCTCACGATTGATAACCGTCAAACACAGAGCGATTTCTTGAGGAGACAAGAGCATGGATTATGGTTCACTATTTGCTGACACGTTACGCTTGCTGTGGCGCCAGAAGAAGCTGTGGGTGTTAGGCATGTTAGGTATGTTTTTGAGCGCGACGGGCGTAGCCATTTACTTGGGAATTGGCTTAAGCTCGTATTTTCGCATAGTGAGTATGATTGTCGATCCCAGCATGTTTGAAAGCGTAGGCGAATATGAAATCTATAACCAATTTTTCGGCAACATTGCAATCCTGTTGGGTGGGCTAGGCGCGATGGTATGTTTGAGCGTTCTGGGCTACATTATCACTTTGGTTACAAGAGGTGGGATCATTGGTGAGGCCAGTTTGGCGTGGGAAGGAGAGCAGGTGGCGATTCGACGAGGGTTACGTACAGGCATTGGTCGAGTGTTGGCCATGTTTGCCATCGATGTTCTCTGGTATCTCCCGATCATGCTCTTCATTGGCTGCGTCTATGTGGTAGGTTTGGGCGCAGTTTTCGGAATCGGTAGCGGGTTTGGCAAGGGTCTGGAAACAGGCGAGCCCGGCGCTACAATCGTGTTGCTGAGTAGCATTATCGGTCTGATTGGCATCGTTTTATGTCTTAGCTTGGTGCTGGCGATTGCCCAAGGCGTTTTTGCGCCAATGATGTACCAATCAACGGTTCAAGATCGCCGATCTTTGGGCGATGCTATCAGAGAAGGATGGTCGTTAGCCAGGGCTAGCCTGGGGACGATGGTGATCCTGCTTATCATTGTTTTCGGCATGACCCTGTTAACCGGTTTCATCACGCAGATAGCGATGTCTCCGCTGATGGGCATTTGGATGTCGAGTGGATTTGCAACGATGATGTCCTTCACACAAGACATTCCTCCGGCGTCACCCGGCCCCTTGAACAGCGTCTTACTGGTGTTCGGTAGCATTCTGGTAGGGGTGGTAACGATGGTAGTTAGCGGCTTCATGCAAGCGTTCAAGCTAACGTTATACGCGAGGGCATATCAACTGTTGAAAGATGACGGTACAGATAGTGAATCAGACTTGTCTCTGAGCGTGCTTGAGTAAGCAGCCGCTACAATTCAGGCGAACGCCAACACTTGGGACTGAAATTACAATAATATATGGCACTTTACCATTATTTGTGAATGCCATTGACGCACAGCCTTTGTTACTGTATTATATCCATTGACAGACAAGAATAACGCTTAACATTATGAAAGTTAAGAAAATAACTCAGTAATGTAGCCTATGCGTTTGCGAGGCCCGCACCGGGATGAATTCCCGGTGCTACGTAACAGCGCCCCTTTCAAGGGGCTGATTTGACACCCTAAGTGTCACAAAACGAGCCGATAGCC
>JAAENG010000481.1 GCA_024224665.1 Chloroflexota bacterium
AGGCAGCCGAGTCCGTGATTGCAGAATTCACCAATATCGAAGAAATCACCGCCAGTACTGCCGGTGGAGAGGATAGTTTGACCTTCAAGCACGCCCCCTCTGCCGAGGTAACGAAGGTGACGATCAATAGCGGCGCCTCTAGTGACGTAGTGCTTATCCAGGACCTCAGTGATACAACCGTCGTTAATCTCGGCGCCGGCAACGATCAAGTTGATCTGGCCACGACCACCAACGAAGATATCACCATCAATGGCGATGATGGAGAAGACGTCTTTAATATCATTGAAATAGGTGACAGTACGACCACCACCATCCAGCTTAATGGTGGTCTAGACAACGATAGCTTTAATATCCCTGGTAAGCTGATTGTCCCAGGCAAGACCCTTAACGTCAATGGCAACAGCCCCGGTGGCCCACCCAGCAACAACGGCGATGAGCTATTCCTCGGTACAGGCGGCGATACGATTACCCATACTACTAGCGGTACCGATGGCACCGATGGATTAATCAATGTCAATAGCTACGGCACAGTGGATTATCTGAGCATCGAAAATCTAAGCACCGATGCGGCACCGTCAGTGAGCTTCAGCAGCAGTTCTTACGGTATCAACGAAGGCCAAGGTGTCACACTAAGTATTCAGATCGACCTGCACGGCAGCCTACTCGGCGGAACAGTGGATCTGGAAATGGATGACGACAACTTATACAACGACGGCAGTGCAAGCTTTGACAGTGTAACAGCGACCTATACCAAGACCTACACCTGGAGCGAATTGGAAGGCTACGGTATCGACGACGGCACACTGGACTATACCATCGGCGTACGTGTCAGCAACACGGCCTCGCGAACCTCTTATGCTGCCAGTCAGATTCTGGTGACCAATGTTGCACCAGTGGTTAGCATTACTGGCACCGGCAGCGCCCTGGTGAACGACGAATACACGATCGACTTTGGTACCACGGACATCGATGCCGACAGCCCCACGGCCTGGTATGTGAACTGGGACGAGGGCGCAGGCTTCGTGAAGGTCGGTAGCGGTGAGACCCAGATCAAACATATTTACACGGCCCCCGGTGGCTACACCATCACCATGCGGGTCTATGATGAAGATTCCGGCGCCAGCGTAGCCGACGACGAAACCCATGCGGTGTCCGTAAGCGTGGACAGTAGCGATCTCACCCACACCGGTCCTTACACCATCGCCGAAGGCGGTTCGCTTGACTTGGGTGTGACTGTGGTGAGTACGCCGGACAGCATTGGCTGGAATGTGGACAACGACACTGACTTCGATGAAGCCACTGGAGCCACACCGGCAACCCTGACCTGGACGCAATTGCAGGGCTTTGGAATCGATGATAGTGGCACCTACACTATTGCCGTGCGAGTGACCTACAATGCCAGCTCGCAGGTGATCGACCTGAGTACCACACTCACCGTCACCAATATTGCCCCCACCGCGACCTTCAGCAACAGCGGGGCGGTCAACGAGGGCAGTGGCAGTAGTGCGGTCTCAGTATCCTTCACCGATCAAGACGATGTGGCTAATGGTGATGAGAGCCCCAATGCCAGCTTTAGTTACAGCTACGACTTTGGCGACGACGGTTCCTTCGAGTACGGCACTGTGGATAACGGTGTTAGTTTGACCTCGGTCTTTGTACCCAACACTTTCCTCACGGATGACGGTACTCTAACAGTACGCGGTATTATCTTCGACAAGGATGGTGGTTCTACGGAGTACACCACAGACATTACCATCAACAACGTGGCACCAACCATCGACCTTACCGGCGGCACACCGGCCAATCCTAGTGAGGGCCAGGTCTTCAGCCTGCCTATCTCAGTGACAGATCCTGGTGACGACACCATCTTCGAATACAAAATCGACTGGGGTGACGGCACCGTGGATCTGACC
>JAAENG010000482.1 GCA_024224665.1 Chloroflexota bacterium
ACCGGTGCGAAGCCGGGACGAGATCACAATCCCCACTGTTTCTGTGCTTGGCGCGCTGGTGCCGGCATCAAAGGGGGAATGGATTACGGTGCGTCAGATGAAATTGGATTCAAAGCGGCAGAGGATAAGGTGCATGTCAACGATCTGCACGCCACCCTATTGCTTTTGATGGGGATTGACCATGAACGCTTGACCTACAAGTACAACGGTCGGCGATTCAGGCTGACAGATGTAGCCGGTCGTGTGATCGAAGAGATCCTTGCCTGATCCCCAATGCCTCCACCAGGGCATGGCTGCTGCCCCGTCGACATGACCTAAGTACACGCCGCAAGTACGCCGCCTTTGAGTGAGGTGGGTGAGGTGAGTTGGACAAGACAGGCCTGGGATTTTGGTGTCCGTATCTGATGATCGCTGCTAAGCGTGTCGATGCGGTATCACTATGCTGAGAGTCCTACTCTGGATTGGTGCCGCTGCCGGGCTGTGGCGGACCATTTTGGTTCCACGGATCAGCTTTCGGGGTGGGCTG
>JAAENG010000483.1 GCA_024224665.1 Chloroflexota bacterium
AAACGATGGGGTGGAAAGTCATTCGTACCGCGCGAGGTACGCGTAGCGAATGGGAGGTAGTCGATTTCGCTGCAGGACATCACATCAATTCGGCTTATCCTGGCGAGGCCGGAAACGTCGTGATCTCCGGCCACAACAATATTGGTGGCAGTGTGTTTCGGTCGGTGTGCGTCATTGGCCAACCAGGTGTGGATTTTGGGCTGAGGGATGAGATTATCTTGAGTGATGAAGAGGGACGTCAGTTTACCTACGAAGTCAACGGTTGGCAGCGGATGAAAGAGGCCAATGCCTCAATTGCCAAGCGCCGTGGAAATGCTCAGTGGTTGGATCCGACCGATTTTGCGCAACTCACCCTGGTTACGTGCTGGCCCCCCTGGTCGAATACACATCGAGTGGTAGTAACAGCACTGCTGACAGATAAAGGACAGAATTGAGGTAAAGCCATGGTTCGAATGCTACGGAAACTGACAATTGCTATCCCTTTGTTATTGGTGCTAGCCGGATGCATATCCTCGCCCAATGTGATTACTTGGGAGACTGCATCGGAAGTGGACACGGGCGGGTTCAATCTCTATCGGAGTCTTGCAGAAGATGGACCTTGGGTTCTGGTAAATGAGGCACTGATCCCACCCGCCACTGATCCGGTACGTGGCGGAAGTTACGAGTTCACGGACACGGCCGCCGATCCCGGCGTAACCTACTATTATCTATTAGAAGAAGTGGAACTCAACGGTGCGACCACTCAATATCCACCGACGTTGTTAGAGAGCGAAAGCGGACAGCCCGATTGGCTTTGGTGGATATTGGGCGCTGTAGGCGCCATCCTCCTGGGTTGGTGGTTGGGCAGCCGAATACAGCGGAAAGGCACTGCCAGTGAAGCTTGAAGATCGTACAGTTTTGATTACAGGGGCGTCTCAGGGCATCGGTGCGGCGACAGCCAGGATTTTTGCGGCCCATCACCCACTACGGCTAGCGCTCCTGGCACGTTCAGAAGACCGCCTACAGGCTCTGGCAAAAGAGTTGAATACCCGACCTGGTGTACAGGCACTAGCTTTGGTCGCCGATGTCGCCTCTGAACAAGCAGTTCAAAACGCTATCCAGCAGGCTGAACGAGCGTTCGGTACGGTCGATATCCTGATCAACAACGCGGGGGTGGGGATGCGTAGCCCGGTTGGAGAGATAGATAATGTGTTGGCGAGACAGTTGTTTGATGTCAACTACTGGGGCAGCATCAACTGTATCGAGGCCATCTTACCGGCAATGAAAGCAAAGAGAGGCGGCCTGATCATCAACATCTCATCCATTGTTGGCCGCCGAGCCATGCCCAACGCCGGCATCTATTGTGGCTCTAAATTCGCACTTAACGCACTGTCAGAAGCCATGCGTCTTGAACTGCGAGCCCACAATATCCGTGTTGTAAGCTTTTATCCCGGTGTGACCAAGACCGAGATGGGCCGCAATGAACTGACCGGTGATGTCTCCCAGCGCCGCGGAAACCGTATACGCAAAACCCCTGTTGATGTCGTTGGCAAGGCGATTGTACGTGCGGCCCAACGAGAGCCCCGAGACGCCTATGCCACCTGGTTCGACCGTTTTTTCGTTTTAACTGCGACGTTGGCGCCATCGCTCATGGATTGGATGTTGGCGAGATCCTATAGCACCGAGTAGGGATTCGGTGGCAGACATAAGAAATCAGCTCAAGCGGGTTGCAGGATAACGGTAGGGCTATTATTGTGGCGGATTACGGGGTTGTACGGTCGCCAATCAGGTGCTTGTGGGTCGCCATCATGCAGGTGTTCATGATTACTTTGATACCTGATTCACGCGCGATCTGAGCCGCCTCTTCATTTTCAATACCCAGTTGCATCCATATAACCCCCCCAGCCCCTACCTGAATGGCCTGTTCGACAATGGGCATGACAACGTCGCTACTTCGAAAAATTAGAACGATATCGATAGGATCGAGCACAGAGGGCAGGTCTGGATAAGCTTTTTCACCGAGCACCCTATCGAGTTTTGGGTTGACAGGGATAATCCGATATCCTTGTTCCTGCAAATAGGTCGGAACAATATTGGAGGGACGGTCTTTGCGGTCGGACATGCCTACCACGGCGATGGTCTTGGCATTTTCCAAGATGTATTGCAGCTCCTCCGCACTCTCTTCCGTCAAGGATTCGCCGGCCAGGGGGTTGTCATTCGTAGTTTCAAAGTTAATAGGTAGCCAGATTTGAAAACAAGTGCTGCCAGGGCGAGAGGATAACTTGATATCGCCACGATGTTTATTGATGACGATATTATAACTGATGTCCAACCCCAACCCAGTGCCCTTTCCGGGAGGTTTAGTCGTAAAGAATGGATCAAACACGCGGGGCTGGACATCTGGGGGGATACCCGGACCGTTGTCTTGAATTTCGACAATGACCCATTCATTTTCACTTCGAGTACGGATGGTAATGGTCGCATCTGGTGTAGATGACAATGCATCCGTGGCATTATCAATGATATTGGTCCAAACCTGATTCAACTCACTACCGTAGCCTTCGATATTTGGCAGGTCGGGCGCGTACTCACGCCGTACACTTACACCTGTCTTGAGCTTGCTACGCAGGATGAGCAATGTATCATTCAGGCCTTCGCTGATGTTTACCGATTGAACTGGTGCCTGATCGAGATAGGCGTAGGATTTTAATGCCTTGACAATCCCTGAGATGCGATTGGCGCCCTGGCCGATCTCGGCTAGTAGGTTATGGACAGTGTAGGTTGCGCCCAGCCAGTCGATGACGGTAGGCAGATGTTTGGTATCGAATTGTTGGGCAAGTGTATTCAGTTCCTCCATGTTATATTCAAGATTCACCAGGGTGGGGGCGATCTCCCAGGCGTTGTCCACACTTTGATCTTCGAGCCATATTTCCAATTCATATTCGAGATCACTCCTCACCATCGCGTCCATCTCGGCCGGCCGTTTAGCCTGCTCTCGCGCGCGCTGAGCCAGGGTATCGAGCGTTGCCTGTTGAGTCTGGTCAAGACCGAGTTGTCCTAGTTTCGACTGAGCCTGGGCAAAGCCGGGGAGGCTATTTTGTAGCTGTCCTGAGCCTCGTTTAACAGCCGCCGCCGGGTTGTTGAGTTCATGTGCTACGCCGGCGGTCAATGTCCCCAATTGGGCCATCTTTTCGCTATGGCGAAGCTGCGATGTGGTATTGCGCCAGCGCGCCAGCACCGTATGCAACAAGGCCTTTGCCGCGGAGGTGCTGTTATCCAGAAGCTGGTTCATCTGATCGTCACTGATAGCAATGAACACCACATCGCCGCGTGCACGTACAGTAGCAGTGCGCGGCGTCTCTTCTAACACTGCCATCTCGCCGACGACGGTACCGGGCCCTCGGACAGCCAGTAGCACTTCACGACCACTGGCCAATTTGATGATATCGACTTCGCCTTTCATGATGACATAAGCCTTATCACCCGAATCACCTTCGGCAAAAAGTTCTTTCCCAGCAGGCAATTTCACTTCTTCAACGACGCCGCAGAGTCGTGCCAGATCCTCTTCAGGGAGATCGGCAAAGAGCGGAACCTTCTTTAGAAAATCGTACATATATCCCACATACCTCTTTGATCGGATAGTTTTTCAGAAAGTACATCAGCTAGGTTGCATCCATCTACAGGGACTGGCTACACCTGGGTGCGCAAGTCTAGCACTCTGGTCGTCGGCTTGCAAACGCCTGTGTAACGAGACCTCGGTTTTCAAGCGATCGTGGTTCAGAATCAGCGTCCCACATCTTTGGAAATTGATGTTCTGAGGATAAAAGATTGAAGATTAAGGAGGATCGGCAGAAGAATCTTTAGTCATTAATCTTTGGTTCTGTTCGCAATCGAAAACTTGGATGTGTAAAGATGCAAACTCGGCAGAATGAACCATGCCGAACATTCCATCTTCCCCTGATCTGTCTTTGACCTCTTAGAACGCCTGTGCTAGCATGGGGCTACGATATTATTGCCTTTCTCCCACCTTTAGTATTCTGAACCTTTGACATGAGCACCTATCTCTATATGATGGGCTGGAACGAGATCCTGGCCCGAACCCTTGGCAGGTTTCAAGCACAGCGGAATGTCTCGCCCGACTGGCTGGTGAATCCCTCCACCAAACGTAAACTCAAACTTGATGTTCTCTATCCCGAGATCGGTATCGCCGTTCGTTTTATCGGCATGCAAGCAAAAGGTAGCCGGCGAAAAAGTGACTGGGAAGCCCTGGAAGATGAAGCGCGTGACAATGTACGTAAAGAACTGTGCCGTGCTAACGGCGTCGATCTCATCTTGATCACTCCGTACGATTCTTATCCCTCCAATCAATTCAGGCAGATCAGCACAACCCTGGCGGGGGCATCGCGACGCCTGGCCAAAAGTGGCCGTTTTCGGGGCAAGGCCAAGCTGATGGAGCAACTGGCCAATGCTCGCAAACAACTTGATACCATCCGTCCTACAATCGGTAAGCTGGATGATCTGGTGCCTTACGCCGAGTCGTGGCGCGATCGTGAAGCCAGGGAACTGGCCGATTTACATACCCCCCAACCCAAGACCAACGGTAAGCGTAAGCGCCGAGGCACATCACGCGCCTTCAAGGTCGGAAACAGGGTAGAGCATGATCATTTCGGACGGGGTACGATCATACAGGTCGAGACGAAAGATGACGACAGCTATCTCACAGTCAATTTCGTGACCAAGGGTGAGAAAACTCTCATGGCGTCATTGGCAGCCGATAAAATGGCGGTGGTAAGGACTTAGGAGCAAGAACGTTCAATTATTCTGGCTGTTCCCATGTCAAATCTACGCTGCCCTCGTTGGTTTGATCCTGATCTGATTGCATTTGGTAGAGTGCCAGCAGCGCCAGTACCAACACAACAAATGCGCCGATCTGGGTCAAACGAAAACCCTCGCCGATGGTAGCGGGTTGGTCACGAAAAGCATCGACAAACAAACGTACGGCTGCGAATCCTCCAAGTGCTAGCAGGGCCGCCTGGCCAGGTTTTAAAGCATGTAGAAAACGCCAAATGAAGAGAATGACCAGGGCAATTCCTAAGGCCTCGTAAAATTGCACCGGGTGGCGGGCGACACTCCATTGCGTTATCGCCCAGGGTAGGGTCGAGGGGGCGCCGAAGAAGCGGCCGTTTAGACCATCCGCAAAAGCCAAAATGGCTAGCGTGCCCAGCGCGCCAACCGCCAGCGAGTCCAGTAAAGGCAGAATCGGGATATCAAACTTGCGTTGATACCACACAAAGACGATTACTGTGGCGGCAACGGCAAACAGGGGTTGAAATGCTGCCAGGTTTGGGGAAAACACACTGAGCGGATCGGAGAGATAGGCGGGGAAATGAAGTAGAACATGGCCTAATCGACCGGCCACAACCGCGGCAATTGCCGCATAGAAACCGGCATTGAAGATATGATCAGGGTTGATCCCGCGCTGTCCGGCCACCTTGGCAGCAAGCCATAATCCTACATAGAATCCCGCCAACAAGAGAAGGGGATACGTAGGCAGGGCCAGTGGGCCGATTTGGATGCTCTGTAACATGTACCTGGTCTCGAATCCCTCAAGGATAAATCGACCGCAATCGTTCGTCGAGTAAGGCCGTATTCATCTGGCCGATGACCTGCTCACGGATGACGCCATTACGGTCGATGAAGAAGGTCGTTGGCAGTGAGTTGGTATTGTAAAGTTGTGACACCAGCAATCGCTGGTCTAGTACTACAGGAAATGTCAGGCCATAATTACGCATAAAATCGGTGGCGATGGGGCCCTGTTCTCCCTGGTTGACGGCCAGCACGACAAGCCCGCCTTCTTTGTTATCCTGGTATGCCTGTTCTAACTCGGGCATCTCAGCTCGGCAGGGGCCGCACCAACTGGCCCAGAAATTAAGCACGACTGCCTGCCCACGCAAATCTGATAGAATCACTGTCTCGCCGTCGAGCGTTTGCAGTGTGAAGTCGGGGGCCGGGTGTCCTGCTAAGGGGATGGCAGGTCGAGCAGCAGTGCTGGCAGATTCAGGCAAGCGGTTGAGCCAAATCCAGGCACTGCCCACAATGAGGACACCTATGATAACTAGAGAGAGAATTCGTTTGCTCATAAATGACATGCCTGACTGACGTTTACCGATCTTGACAAAGTATCAATCAGATGCTCTGTGCCGCCCAAATGTTACTGCCAGATCAGATTGATGTATCCGCATGTATCTCTGCATCAAGTAGCCGGTGTTCGTAGGCGTCGATCATGCCATACAGAACTTGATTGAGGAAAATGTCAACCTGTTGACGTAACTCATCGGGATCATCAACACGCGTTTCGATGTCCTCTGACTCCAGGGTATGCAATAGATTGCTGCGGAAATACTGAAATGCTCGCACCGTTTCCAGAAGGGAAATACTGTACTTTAGCGAACTGGCAGCGTAGGCCTTACCCAACTCCCGGCCCTTAGCCTTTAATGCCTGCCGCTCTTGCGGACGTGTAACAAAGCGAAATGCGTATTCATACTGCTGGCGCCCCAGAACGCGGCGCCGTTCGAAACCAGCTTCATCAAGGGCACTATACCAGGCATTTTCATCCAAAGGTGAGCGCTTTAGTTCGTTTCGAGTTTGAGCAAGGGCTGTTTCGACGAGTTCGGCGGCGGTGGTGGCGCCTTCACTGCGAGGAGCATCGGTGCTGGCTTGCATCAAGAACGCACGAATATCGGCCGCGTCAAAGCGACGGTGCCCGCCCGGTGTGCGATACGATGGCACCTGACCAGCATCCGCCCATTGGCGAAGCGTGGCGGGATGAATGCCTAGTAGTTTGCTGGCGGCAGATAATGTCAGCCAGCGTCTTTCCTCTTCCGTCATCTGTTGTTCGGTGTGGGTATTAGATGCAAAGTGTTAAGTGGGATCAGTGTAGCACTGGGGTCGTAGACATGTCAACGAAATGAAGTAGATTCCGGAAGCAGTAATTTCAATTATGTAC
>JAAENG010000484.1 GCA_024224665.1 Chloroflexota bacterium
GACCAGCAGTCGATATGTACTGATGTCGACAATCGTGTGTATCTTGCTCGTGATATCGACCGCCTGCACCGATATCGTGCCCTTACCCACCAAGACCCCGACGCGCACTCCGACCCCCGTCCTGCCTCCAACCAGCACTCCGCCCCTCGTCCTGCCTCCAACCAGCACTCCGCCCCTCGTCCTGCCTCCAACCAGCACGCCGGAGGGAGGGCTGGCGGCGAGTACGGTGGGGCAAGTGGGGTCGAGAGAGAGTGCCGGGTCGTTACAGCACAATCGGGTCGAACTCACCCCAAACAGGCAGGAACCACCAGGTTCGGAGTGGGTAGAGCAAGCTATACGTTATGTGGCCGAAACGTACGGCATTGCCGAAGATGTGTTGCGCCTGACCAATGAAGAAGGACTGCATCTACCGACCCTGGATAAAACCATTCGCATCATCGCCCTCACCGCCATGCAGCAGCCGGACTACCCCGTCTACAAGGTGTTGATCGATATCGACACCGGCGAAATCAGTGAGGATCTTCAAGCACTGCGCCAAGCCGAAGAGGAGGCGCGCATGCAGAAGTATGGCAAGCTCGAGACCAGCCTGTTCGACATGTTGCAGGAGGCTGATGATGATGAGATCTTTCCTGTGGCGATTTGGGCGGCAGAATACGATAAAAGCCTGTCGCCATCCGAACTCTATGATATCTTGGCCGCCCGCTATCCGCAAGCAGCACAGGCCATGGCCGAAGGGCGCAAACCTTGGCGGGTTGAGGATGGGGAGCTTTCGAAAGAAATCCGTACCGCCTATTTTGCCGAACTGGATAAGAACGCAAAAACCCGTGTCGCCCCGATCCTGGCCATGCTCAAAAGCTATGAAGAAAGTGTAGAACATCAGTGGGGCGAACCCAGGATCGTGGCTGAGATCCCTAAGAAGATGATCCTCAAGCTGGACCGGCATCCGGCCGTGGCCAGGATATTCTACTATAGTAATGAGACAGTATCGGATGATTTGAGCGAGCCGGAGATGGATGGTGCTACGTCCACCATTCGTGTACCGGCACCCAGATAGGGTTTTGACCCCGGGCGAAGCTGTGGTTTTGAATACCAGCTCCTATCTTAGTGATGGTTTTGAGGGCACAGCCGTTGCCTACAGTATCCCTTCCGGAAACCTTCCCATCCGTCCGTCATTGGTGGGCGTGGGCGATCTGATGTATGCTGACGGGCACGCGGATGGTAACCGGGCTGCCATCTACGAAGCCACCGGCCAGTAGCAGTAATTGCTTTGCCATAGGCCGCATCATAATCCAACATAGGAAAAGGTCTGGGGGCAAAAAGGTAGCATTCCTCTTTGTCCCCAGACTTTGCTCCCATTTAAGTTGTAAGAGGTGA
>JAAENG010000485.1 GCA_024224665.1 Chloroflexota bacterium
ATTGAAGATTTTTGAGCACAGCCAGAAAATCTTTCGGCTTCAGAATCATGATACCTTTGTAGTCGCGTAGATCGAGCAGGTGAGCATCGCCACTGACAATGTACGATGCGCGCCCGTCAACAGCACACTCGAGTACTCGGTTGTCATCAGGGTCATCATGAATCTCATCAAGGGAGAGCGAAGGCTCGACAATCAAGGCCACTGCTTTGAGTCGTTCGACCAGGGCATCAATCGATTCTTGCGGCTTTTTGTAATACTTCTGGACACGATTATACTTGAGGGAGCGCTCCAACTCTGCAAGCAGCAGCGGGGAGGTGAGGACATCAAACTCATCAGCTTCCCACCGTCGTATGATCTGGGCTGGTGCGCCCTCTAGCGAGAGCACGGAACTGACGATGATGTTAGTGTCGAGTACGACTATCATGGGCGTTGTCGGTGTTTAGGAACCGCCTACAAATAACCATTTCCCTAGGCGCGAGCAGCGGCCACTGCTTCTGCAGCCAGGCGTTCGGCTTCATCGGGTTCAAGATTGGCTTGCTCCTGCATGTTCCGAATCGTCTCGAAGAGCTCCTGGCGCTGGCGTTTCCAGGCCTCGTACACCTGGACCGGTACAACAGCTGCAGCTGGCCGACCATGACGACTGATGATGTAGGCGTCGCCTTGGAATAGCACCTGTTCGACAATCGTGCCGAACTCCTGACGTGCCTGTGTTACACCGAGTTCTCTTTCCATCAGCCCTTGGTCCTCTTGAATGTTTGAAGATTGTACAAATTGCATATATTTTGTAGTTTATCATATCTGTACTGAATGTCAAGAATAGGTCGAATCCTGGTGTTGATAGAACGACTATTACCTCTATCTCCGGATCGGCTAAGTCAGGCGCCAGCTGCGGTCGCTGCTGCGGTCGCTACATCGCCGCCTAAACAGCCCGCTTATTTCGGCTTAAGCCACAAGACTCGCTTCGCTCCTCATCGCCCTAGCCTGTGGCCTAGCCGGCCAAGTCGCTTTGCGCGCATCCTCCTTCCATCTCTGCCGATCAGCCTTCGTCTCCATCCGCAGCCAGTCAAACGTGCGGATCCGAACGCACCGTCTTTCGATACCTGGCCCGCTAACTCTGGAATATACCTTTTCGGGGGGTTATGCAAAATACCCCTTGATACATAAGTACGCCAGATGTGTTGAGATTTCTGACGCTAACACCCATAACTGGAGGTGGCGCTCATCGACGAACTAACACCCACACTTACCTCACTACCACTACCGAATATTTATATTCTTTAGTCATTGATCTTTGGTTCTGTTCGCAATCGCAAACTTGGATTTGTAAAGATGCAAACTCGGCAGAATGAACCATGCCGCCTTTTCAAACGTTTCGAAATACCCTAGAATGTCCCTGTAGCGTTGTACGGACCTGTTGGATTCTTGGTCCTAAGTGTGTCGCTGGTCTCAATTACATGAGATTCCATAAGGAGGAATCAATGGCTAAAAAAGATCAATCGCTGACGAGTCAGGCGGCGCCATGGCGCTCAGGTATTGCCTGGTGGTTGGTGCTGCTGGAAGGTATCATCGCCCTCATCATCGGCGTCTACATGATTGTAAGCCCAGTACAAGCTACTACGATATTGGGGCTGCTCATGTCGATATTTTTGGTGATCAATGGCGCTATTCAACTTTATCAAAGCCTGAAGAATAAGGGCAAAGGACGCTTCGCGAAAGTGGCGATGTGGCGCGGCGTCATCGGCCTGGCCGTAGGCGCCTTGATCTTGGTGATCTGGCTGGTGGGCATAGGCGCACGTGATTTTGCCATCATCCTCTTGTGGCTCGGTTTGATTGTGTACGGACTGTCAGGTGTCTATCTGGTAGTCGTCGGCCGTAGTCATCAAGGGGGAATACGTTGGAATGTTCTTCTAGGCAGCGTCATCATTCTGCTGTTTGGTCTTCTCGTTGCCTATGATGATTTCACAGACACCGGTCTGGTCATTGTCATCGCAGTGTTGATGGTGGTCCTGGGCATCTTATTGATTTTGCTCGGCTTGGGCCGCCGTATGGCAGCGGATTCGCCCGGGGCATCTTGAAGAGAGCAGACGGTGAGGCGAAAGGATGAATGGTACTCTCGAGGATGCCGGCTTTCGTTCTTTCGCCCGCCGTGCGGCCGTTCGTGACGAGAGTGCACTCGGTCCACAATTGGAATTACTGGGACATGGCGTCATCCATGCACTGCAAAAACTGCCCGTATTATGGCAGAGAGAGTGCGAAGTCGAATTTGCCAACCCGGGATTGATAGTGCGAATATCCACCGCTAATTTCGACGGCAAGCACCATGTAGACAGAATTGGTTTCGGCTGTTGTGTCAATATAATAGAAGGGACCGGCGGCATCGATGTCATCACCTAACTGCTCGGCATCAACATCGGGATCAAAGTAAGGGTCAGAGCTACGCCAGACTTCATAGTGGTCGGTGTCGCCAGGGGCTGGGTCCCAGGTAATGGTGGCCGTGTCACCCGCAGCCGACAATCTGAGATTCTCTACAACCCCTTTGTCCTGCCTTTGCACATCTAGGCGGTGGATGTACTCATCCCCATCATTGGCGCCGCTATCACTGCGGGAATCGATATAAAAATCAGCCCCACCCGCCAGCCGGTTACCGAAGTAGCCATCTTCGATCAGGAAGGTTGCCGTTTTCCACCGGCCCGAATTGAGCTTTTGCACGTAGATGGGGTGGGGATTTTGCAGGCCGGCGCTGGGTAAGACCCCGCTTACTGCCAGACCAGTTCTAACATCCCAATCCTGTATGGCATAGACCTCGGCTGCCTTGACACCGGCGCCGCCGTCATACATCAGTTGCCAGCGGTCAGTACCACTATCAAGATAGGTGGCGGAGATTATAACCTGATTGATGCCGTGCAGAGGGATGGCGGGTGAAAGATAGCGGTCATCGGCGTTATAAAAGAACCCGTAATTTCCAGAGACTTGGTCGCTACGGCGGGTCGACCAGCCCGGATCAACTTCGATCTGTATCTGGCTGCCGCTGTTGTTGAGGTTGAACAAACCGGCATTTGCCACATTGCTGTCGTAGGGGCTGGCATTGCTATGCCACGGGTAAGCGGCCACGCCCGACCAGCCCATATCCGTCACCCGACTATCATCTGTGACCGCTATTGTCGTTCCACCAGCAACGCCGTGTAACTGCCGGAGATAAAACTCAGAATTACCAACTGGCGGATAGTAATTGCAGGCGCCTGGCCCTGCATAGTTCCAAAAGCAAGGACGTCGGTGTTCCCAAGCCTGGGACCAGATACTGGGGGGTGTGGATTCGTGGGCCAGAAAACCTGTCCCCATATACTTCGCAGCCCATTCGGCGATGGAGCGATTAGCAGGTAAATCTTGACTGGCCCAGAAACTGGATAAGCGGATGTAATCTGCATGGCTGTCCAATGCTCTGGCCATCGACCAATAGAATTCGTTTTCCGTGCCCATCATGTAACCGTAGCTCTCGAACATGATCGGCACGGTGTCGCTGTACAAGCGAGTGGCATCCCACATACCCGCACATTCGATATCGGGATTGCTATGTCCGCAGGATTCGGTATTGTCAAAATCGGCGGTGATGGCGTTTATGGAAACACCCGCTCCCCGGTTAGCGGCGTGCGCAGCGATATCCCTGCGCTCGTACGAGTTTAGGTGGAAGGGTGCGCTCTGAACAAGCACCGGGATGAGGGGATTGCCGGCGTTATCGGAAAACGCACCGAGATAGAAGTCGGTGATGGCACTGACAGTATCGATCCACTGCTCTGATGTCAGGTCGACATCCCCTTTATCACCGTTGTCGACGGTGATAGTCTCGCCATCTCTGCCCGAACCGGTGGCTATCCATTTTATTTTATCTGCTTGAGGATGGTTCAGAATATGGTCGGCCAGCGCCTGGATAAAGCTCTCATACTGTGCAAGGAAACCGGGATCATCGTAATCAATCAGGTACCATACATCGTCCTGTCCATCCCCATCGCAGTCGCGGGTGTCTGGGGTACTGGCGATTAGCAGGGGATCGTCTACCGTGCCAGTCACATCGTCAGGGCCTCGCTCAACATATTTGGGGATAAAAATCGCATCGCCAAAGCTGCACGAGGCCCAGCGGTTGGTATAAGTAAAAAATAGGAAGACCGACAGCCTGGTAACCGGCAATGAGCTGATTGTTCAGCCATTGGTCGAACTCATCGAAGGTGTAGGCGCCATCATCATCCTGCAATTCCGACCAGGCCCAGAAGCGATAGGCGCCGATGGCCGAATACGGTGTTGGAGCTGGCGGCAACCCGGACTTAGGTGTTTCTATGTAGAAACCTTGCTTGCCATCATCTATAACCGCGTGTTCAAAGGCTGATGGTCCCTGATAGTTGGGAAAGGGCGGCGTATTTGCATCTGTGCTTTCCTGCTGAACAGGTTGGAACCTGGCATCATTTGATGGCAGCAGATAAGATTCGAAGGTGAGAGGCAACAAAACTGCCAGGCTAAAAATAACTGTGAGTAACCGCATAGGAATAGATTTAAAAAAATGACAGAAAACTTAATTTACGGTGCATTTAGTCTGTTTTATGTCGCGGACGACGCTGTGGCAGACGCTCTGCGAACTGGCCGACGAGATCCGGGCTCATCTCGTCGTTGAAGTACAAGGGAACGATTGTTCGGGACACGGGCTGGCGCTCAGCATCTCGGCCAAAGGCCGGGCAGCCCCAATTGCCGCCGTTGCCCAGTAATTGCTGGGACTGGCGGCGCTGCTCCTTGAACTGGGTGATGATACCACATGAAAAACAATGCTCCCGGCAGTCGTCGATAACTGCCCCCTGCAGGCTGTTTTGGTATTCGTCGGCCATAAACTGTTTGTCGACGCCGACGCTCAGATGTTCCCAGGGCAAGATCTCTGCCAGCGAGCGTTCTCGGCGAGCGTACCAATCCATGTCCAGTTCTGCTTCGGCAAAGGCCTGCGTCCAGGCCTCCCAGTTGAATAGATCGCCCCAGGCGTCGAATTGGGCGCCAAGATGCCAGGCGCGTTCGATCACCGCTGCCAGTTTTCGGTCACCACGGCTGAGAAATGACTCCATCAGGGATTCGAGAGGATCGTTGGTAGAAAGATGCAGGCCGTGTGCGCGCAGTCGTTTTCGCAGATGCTCTTGATGGCTGCGGATGGTCGATTCATCCTCCATCGGCACCCATTGGAAGGGCGTCTGCGGCTTGGGCGCCAGGGTTGACACGCCCACCCGCACCTTGGCCTTCCGCCCCACATACTTGCGGCCGATATGTAGGACCTCATGCGCCAACTCGGCAATCGCCTCCACATCCTCCAGCGTTTGTGTGGGATGGCCGATCATGAAATACATTTTAATCGATGTCCAGCCCCGGCTGTAGACTTCGTGTGCTGTTTGCAGCATCAACTCGGTAGCGATCGGCTTGTTGATCACATCTCGCAGACGATCGCTGGCCGCCTCGGGTGCAAAAGTAAAACCGGAACGACGTCTGCCCTTGGCCAATTTCTCCATCAAATCGACCGAAAAGGACTCGATTCGAAGTGAGGGCAGGCCTATCGATAGTTTTTTGTCGGCATATTTGTCAGTGATCTCATTCACCAAAGTCTCGATATAGCTGTAGTCGGAGGAAGATAGAGAGAGAAAGGAGATCTCCTCGAAGCCGGTAGTGGCCATCATGCGCTCGACGGCCGCCAAAACTTCCTCGACCGGCCTCTCTCGCACCGGCCTGAAGATCATGCCCGCCTGGCAGAAGCGACAGCCTCGCGTGCAGCCTCGTTGGATCTCGATGGCAGCCCGATTGTGCACGATATCGATATAAGGCACGATGAAATCGGTCACAGGTGGCGGCATCACCGTGACAATGCGCTTCACCACTCTCTCCGGGGCTACATCTGCGTACTCGACCTTGGGTGCTGTCCCTACCAAAGTGCCATCGCTATGATAGCGAGATTCGTAGAAACCAGGAACATAGACACCATCGATGCGCGCCAGCCGCCGTAACAGCTCTTTGCGTCCGCCCGCCCTTCCTTCCTCCCGCCAGTGGGTGTGGCAATCGACGATGTCATGGATGCCCTCTTCACCTTCGCCCAAAAAACAGGCGTCGAGAAACGCCCACATCGGCTCAGGGTTGATCATGGCGGAGCCACCCGCCAGGATCAGAGGATGGTCGGGCGATCGATCGGCGCTGCGTAAGGGGATTCCGGCCAGGTCGAGCAGGTTGAGCACATTGGTGTAGAGTTGCTCGTATGGCAGGGTCATGCCGATTATGTCAAATTGGCGCAAGGGATGGCGGGTTTCCAGGCTAAATAGAGGCAGTCCCTCGCGGCGCATGACCTGTTCCATATCCACCCAGGGCACGTAGGTACGTTCAGCCAGGACATCCTCTCGCCGATTTAGCGTATCATAGAGGATCGCCAGCCCCAGGTTGCTCATGCCCAACTCGTATGTGTCGGGAAAGGCCAGGGCCACCCGGCTCTGTACTGCATCCCACTCTTTGACAATGCTATTCCATTCGCCGCCCGTATAGCGCCCGGGTTGGCGTACTTCGAGCAAGACGCGTTCGAGTACGTCGCTGATCTGTGCCGGCGTCCAAGTCTGCATGTTTAATCCATCTCTTGGTCTCATCTTCCGTAACTGGTTGTTAGCCGTCAGCAGATGGCAGGTAGCCATTAACGTTTGGCTGACAGTCCGGGCAGGATTCGAACCTGCTGGTTGTGTGTGCTGTTGTTTGGATGTGCGATTATAGCAGATACGCGTTAGTTGTGATAATCGGCTACCGGGAGCGTCACAGGTTGGGGACAAGCTTTTCAGCGCATAGGATGGGCTGACTTTTTTAGGATCGCATCTGCTACCTACTATATCTAGTAGGTTCGCGAAGTTACCCCCTACATATTGTATACAATTAGCTGGCACACCGCGAAATCCCGTAAAATCTACGAATTGCCCATAATCGTCTGGTGATTATGGGCAAGCTCAACCCCGATTTTGAGCCCCTTTACCCG
>JAAENG010000486.1 GCA_024224665.1 Chloroflexota bacterium
GGGAATTCATCCCGGTGCGGGCCTCGCAAACGCATAGGCTACATTACTGAGTTATTTTCTTAACTTTCATAAGGGCCTTCGTAGTTTCAGCGACGAATTCCATTCGGTTCGTGGAAACGCCAAAATTGTAAAGGGGACAAGTACTCAGAATGAACCTCGCCCAAATTCGCATAATTCGCCATTGAAATATCGATATTCACCTCCCAATATGACTTAGATCATAGTCAAGCGCAATAGGACGTGCAATACTGTGTTGTGTCACCTCCCTGAACGTAGCACCTCTCATCGGTGCACCTCCTTTCAATGTGTGTGTGGAGAGAACCCCGACGATAAATTATCGTCGGGGTTCTCTGTATGAGCTGTTTACTGCATGGGTGTCGGTCTGTGCAACTAACCACGCATAGATTTTGCAGCTAGAGATTCCCCCTCCCGGTTGCTGTTTGCTCGAAACGTTGACAACACTATACAATGCAGCTCTGGAGTTTACATATGCCAACCAAACCATTCCGCCTAAGGTGCCGTGTTTGCAATCAGCCTGTCGACTGGCCTCCTCCCGGCCCTCGCTGCCCGCGAGACACGTGCCGGGGTCCGTTGCAGCCTATGAAAAACGTCGTTTTCGATGCCACACTCATCGAGCCGACGCAACAGGGGATGTGGCGTTACCGGCACATGTTGCCACCGCTGCCTGATGAGCCCATTACTTTGGGAGAGGGTGGTAGCCCGCTACTAAATCACCAACGAGAACCCTACCATCTTTGTTTCAAGAATGAGAGCCTGAACCCGACCGGTAGTTACAAAGACAGGGGTGCTGCCCTGCTCATCAATAGCCTGGGTGACGCCAAAACCGTTATCGATGACTCTTCCGGAAACGCCGGCGCCGCACTGGCCGCTTATGCAGCACGCGCCCGCATCCATGCCAGGATATTCATACCGGAAGGGGCGCCGGAAGGCAAACGCAGCCAAATCAACCGTTATGGCGCCGAGTTGGTTCCAGTCCCGGGCAATCGCGATGATGTGGCTGCAACGGCTGACATTGCCGCTCAGAGTTCTGCGGTATTTTATGCCAGTCACGTGTGGCATCCCGGCTACGTGCTGGCAGTGCAGACGCTGGCATGGGAGATATGGGAGCAACTGGGTAGAAAAGCCCCCGATTGGGTCGTCCTTCCTGCGGGCAATGGCGCCTTGTTGAGAGGTGTACGCTGGGGCTTCCGCTCTTTACAGAAAGGCAAGTACATTCGTAATCTTCCACGATTGGTGGCAGTCCAAGCACAGAATTGTGCTCCACTACTTGCCTTCAAAAATGGAACGTATCGCCCCAGCCAATTCGTTGCCTCCAGAACAATAGCTGATGGTGTGGCGGTACCCAATCCCCCTCTGATCGAGGCCACGAGCACGGCTGTCAAGAAATCGAAAGGACGTATCGTAGCCGTGCAGGAAGAAGAGATATTGCCTGCTAGAGATGAGTTGGCCAACCACGGCTTTTTTGTCGAACCCACCTCGGCGCTTGCGTATGCAGCGCTCCCACACTTCGCTCACAAGATCAAACCTGACCAGACGGTGGTCGTTGTGCTAACAGGCCATGGCTTCAAATCACACTGACCCTTTACGTGTTGCGCAAGACTATGAAACGCTTTTAGGGGTGTCATTTGCCAACAAAAGCTTGTTATTACGAGCACTGACTCATCGCTCCTATCTTAACGAAGCTCCCTTTGTGCATGCCGATAACGAGCGGCTCGAGTTTCTGGGAGATGCTGTAATCGATTTAATCGTTGCTGAGGTACTCTATCAGCGCTTCCCTGAACAGAGGGAAGGTCCTCTGACTTCGATGCGCGCCAGCCTTGTACGGCGAGAGACATTGGCCGCATTTGCCAGAATAATAGATTTGGGTGAGCATTTGTTTCTGGGTAAGGGAGAAGAAGAAAATGGGGGTCGGGAACGTGATGCTATATTGTGTGCCGGTTTCGAAGCATTGGTCGGCGCGCTCTATCTGGACCAGGATCTCGCCAGTTGTGATCGATTTCTGCGGCCATTTGTAGAACCTGCGCTCATCAGGTTACGTGAAGGACAATTGCGAAAGGATGCCAAAAGTCGGTTGCAGGAATGGTCACAAGCCGAAACGAATCTGACGCCCCGTTACGTGACTGTGGGCAGCAGTGGGCCGGATCACGCCAAAGAGTTTTTGATCGAAGTCAGAATCGGTGATGAAACCTATGGAAAAGGCTCTGGCAAAAGCAAACAACTCGCCGCCCAGGCGGCTGCCCAGGCCGCACTGGACGCTATTGCATCTCATTCGACCTCGATACCATCGATACCAGAATCCATCGGCATAGTTGAGCCGTCCGCCTGAGAACATGTCGCCCGCCAGACGCGTCTTGCCGATCGGCGCCAGTGGCTGTTTAGGCCGCCCAGATCTGCCGGATTGAAGCTGGCCCTGCTCATGGCAACTGACATGCTCTCCGAAAGATCATTAGCCGCGGCAGTCTCATTGCTATTCTATTGTGACAGACTGGCATCCTATGATCGCTGGATGGCGTTCGCAGGTTATTTCACCCTTCGCGGTTATGCGTGCTACGCGCTGAGCACCGTCGAAGCCATTGAGCTTGTTCCCTTCGAGCCGCAGCAAGTGATCGAGAATCACCCAGGGCGGCCGAGGCAGATCGATTATATGGGCGAACGATTTCAGTCGTTTTCACAGGCTTCAGCCTATGTTCGCCAGCCGCTGGTATTGATAACAACCGGCACATCTTCTAACATGTTAAACGACGTCGCCACTCTCGCTGGCGCCGCCCTCCTCTCCCCTTCCCCACGGGATCTGCGTCAGTTGAAACGGCATGCAGTGGGTCTGCCCCTGTGGATTGGCATACCTGATGGTCGAATCGATCGCATTGCCCGTCGATTATGGTGTAACTCGGACATGAAATGCCACCTATTTCAGGGTCTCACCCGGGCGCTTCCCTTTGAAAATGGTTGGGAACGCGTCGCTTTCGGGCTGCGACGCTGGCTGGAGGGTACATTCGTGGCAGAAAGTTACAACACAAGTAGGGCGGTGATGGAGACATGAGGATTTTTGGCGCCGATCCCCTGGTTTATCTGAGTATGTTTATCGGGCTGGCGTTCGTCCTGGCATTAGGATATGTGACCCAACAAGTAACGATGATGCCGGTCTTCCAGGGCCTGATCCTTTGGCCTTTCTTGATCTGGGCATTGCGCTATGCACGCATTGGCATCGCTATACGCTTTGTCGTTTTTTGGGCCGCCGTTATCTTGCTTGGCAGTGTCGTTGCGGGTCTCGTTCTCGAACAGTCGGCACTGGCCGCGGTGCCCGGCAGCCTTGAGTTCAACGCCGAGAACATGCGCTGGTGGACCGGCAATGTGACGACTGTGCAGCAGCCACAGGCCTGGTTGCCCCCGTTTTTAGGACGGACTGGCCTCTCCTTGGCGGGTGGCGCCTTGACGGCGGGTCTGGTTCCCGCTATCGCAGGTGCACGTTCATTGGCCATGCTCGGTCTCTGGATCGCCACTCTCTTTGGCGCACCCAGTGTCCTTGCCCTGCCGCTCGCTATCCCCCTTTGGACCTGGGCGGAGTTACTTGGCCAGATAGTGATTGTGGTTGTGGTGGCCGAACCGATCGTCACCGGCGATGTCGATGCTTTGTTAACCTACCGGCGAAAACGTTTGCTGTTGATCGGTTTTGCTGCACTGGGCGTGGCGTTGCTAGCACACTTAATGCTGCCAACCCTTCTCCAGCCACTCTTGCAGGGCTTCGTTACGTAAAGTTACAGCGATTGTAACCAGCGCTTACTTCATCAACATCGACAACGTTTTGTCGATAACAGATATCATTCGGGAAGACACGCTCGTACAACGGCGGCTACGAAATCGCTGCACAGAGCATTGCATACTTAGGGCAATCGAGGTTAGAATGGTTGCATTCGTTTTCCCCACCGGTTCCCCCCATGCGGCTGAAAAAGATCCACCTTCACGGTTACAAGACATTTGCAAACAAGACCGACGTAATCTTCGGCAATGGTGTCACTGCTATTGTAGGGCCCAACGGTAGTGGCAAGAGCAATATCGCCGACGCCATCCGTTGGGTGATGGGCGAACAATCCTATAGTGTGATGCGCGCCAAAAAGACCGAAGACATCATCTTCAGTGGTAGTAGTGAGCGTTCTCGCATGGGCATGGCCGAAGCGGTGATCACGCTGGATAACAGCGATAATTGGCTGCCTATCGATTTCGACGAAGTGGTGATCGGGCGTCGAGCATATCGCTCGGGTGAGAATGAGTATTACCTGAACAGCAACAGAGTGCGGTTGCGAGATATCCACGAGCTGTTGGATCGCTCGGGATTGGGTCGTAAAACGCATACCGTTATTGGCCAAGGCATGATCGACCAGGCGCTGGCTTTACGCCCACAGGATAGGCGTGTTCTCTTTGAGGAAGCGGCCGGCATCACCTTCTATCGGACCAAGCGTCGACAAACGCTCGACCGACTTACGAAGACCGAAGACAATCTCACCCGTGTGCATGATATCATTGCGGAGATCGCGCCACGCCTGCGCCAACTGGAACGACAGGCGGGCCGCGCCCGCCAGCACGAGGAGATCAGTGTAGAGTTGCGCGATTTGCTGCGAACCTGGTATGGCTATAACTGGCACCTGGCCCTCAGCCGTTTGGTCGATGCACGTACAGTAGTAGCCCACTGGAAACAAACTGTCGAACGCACCAATAGTACGATAGAGCAGTTCAATGTTCGCACCACAGCGTTGCGCCAGCGTCAGGCCGAGTTGCGAGCCCAGCTTGCCGAGTGGCGGCGGCAGTTAGCTGAACATGAACAAGGCCGGACCTCATTGGCACGAGAGCAAGCGGTCGGGCAAGAGCGATTGCGGGCCCAACACACTGATATCGAACGTCTGGAACGTGAGATCACATTGTTGCACGAGCGACGAAGCGGAGAAGGGCAACGTCTTGAAGACGCGGAAACGGCGCTGACAGGTATCCAAACCGAACGTCAGACGCATCAGGTGCAGGTCACACAGGCACAAAACCAGCTTCATGCTCAAGAAAACGAGCGCAGTCAGACCGAACAAGAACTCTCGGCTTCGCAACGCAAACACCTTGATTTCACGACGAGACTGGCTGACCGCCATAATCGCATAGAACAGGCCAAAGAACAGCGCATCGCCACCACCCAGGAACGGGCGACAGATGTCGAGACGGCGGAGCGGGCTGCAGCCGAAGCCCTTCATCTGGAAAAGCAATACGAGCAGGTCAGCCAGGAGTTACACGAGCTTGGCCAAAAAATGTCGGCTTTACAAGAGCGCCATCGAAATGCTGAAGATAGACAGAAAACACATATGGCGCAGCGGGCGCAACTTGAAGGCCAACGCGCAGAGTTAGATGCACAGTTGCGTGCGCTTCAGGCTCGTTATGATCTTTTAGATCGCCTGCGCGCCGAAGGCGAGGGCTTGTATGGCGGCGTGCGCCAGGTGCTGCGAGCAAAACAGCAAAGTCGTTTGTCGGGTATCTTGGGCCCTGTAGGTACTCTGGTTCAAGTGCCCACTCGCTACGAGCAGGCTATCGAAGTGGCGTTGGGTGGCCGCATTCAGGATATCGTCGTCAAATCTTGGAGCGATGCCGAACAGGCCATTGCCTATTTAAAAAGTTCAAATAGTGGGCGCGCCACCTTTTTACCGTTGGACAATTTGCGCCTGCTTAATCGACGTTCGTTGCCCAAGTTATCAGGTGTGTTGGGCTGGGCCGCCGATCTGGTCGAATATGACTCGGATGTTGCCCCCGCCGTGGAATTGTTACTCGGCCAGATCCTTATCGTCACCGATCTCGATACAGCCCGCGCTGTGAGCCGTTCCGGCGAACGGCCACGAATCGTCACCTTAGAGGGGGATTTTGTCCATCCGGGTGGCAGTGTGAGTGGGGGGAGTCGGGCCAAGAAACAGCAGGGGGGGATGCTAGCACGTGAGCGAGAGTGGCGCACGTTGCCCACCCAGATCGAAAAGACCAGCGGCGCGATCCATGATATCAATCGGGAAATCGAAGGCTTGAATCAGGCGATCCTTGCTGTTGACGACGAGTTGACCGAACTGGTCAAGGAGGCCAGCCGCTTAGGTGTAATCGAACGTGAACAGACTGCCATCCTGGGTCGATTGCAAAGTGGTATCGACCGGGCGCGCCAGACCGAATCATGGCATCAGGATCGGGCGCGTAAGCAAGCACTTGAACTGGAGAATTTCGGTCGCAGATTGGCAGGTCTACGAGGGGAGATCTCGGAATTCAGCGAACAGCAGGCCACGGTGTCCAACCGCATCGCTGCCCTGGAAGAAAAACTGGCAACCTTGGGCACCAGCGGCCTCGTACAGGCTGTTGCTCAGGCCCAGGCAAGGCTGGACGCCATCGAGGACAGGCATCGTAACCAGGCCAACTTAATCAGCGATCACCGCCAGGCAGTGCGCCAAACCGACTCTGATATCGCTGGCCGTAGCCGCCAAATCGAGACAGTGCAGGGGGAAATCGCACAATTAGAGAGCCGTCTGCAGGATCTGAGCAGCCATCATTCAGAAACAGATCTGGCATATCAAGCCCTAAACCAGCAGATCGAGCCGGCTCAAGCTGAATTGGACGAACTAGAAAATGGTTGGATTGGCCACGATCGTCAGGGCGAAACACAGCGCGAGCGTCTCCATCAAGAGGAGATGCAGCTCAACCATGCGCAGTTGGCACTGCAGAGAGCCGAAGATCAGCTTAACTATTTGCGTAGCCAGATCGAACATGATTTCGGTCTGGTCGCTTTGGAGACCGAGGAAGGCATTGCCACTCAAGAACCCTTACCCTTTGATCAGATCGTTACCACCCTGCCACGCGTGGCCTCGATTGCACCAGACCTTAACCAGGAAATCAGGCGGATGAAGGGCGTGCTCAACCGTCTGGGCCCGATCAATCCCGATGCACAAGAGGAATACGCCACGACAAAAGAGCGTCATGAATTCCTCAGTCAACAATCTGCCGATCTCGAGGAAGCTTCGAAACAGTTGCAGAAGGTCATCGCCGAGCTTGATCAACTGATGGATCAAGAATTCCGACGCACATTCAAGGCTGTGTCCAAAGCCTTTACCAGATACTTCACGCGCTTGTTTGGGGGCGGTACGGCCAAGTTAGTGCTTACCGACGCGGATGATATCACCCAGACAGGGGTCGAGATCATCGCCCGCCCACCCGGAAAACGCCCGGCCAGTCTCTCGATGCTTTCTGGTGGTGAACGCGCCCTGACCGCTACTGCCCTGATTTTCAGTATTCTCAGCGTCAGCCCTACGCCCTTTTGTGTACTCGACGAGATCGATGCGGCCCTGGATGAAGCGAATATCACTCGGGTTAGAGAAGTCCTGATTGAACTAACGGAAGATGCCCAGATCATTGTGATCACACATAACCGAGGCACCTTGGAGATCGCCAACACCATTTACGGCGTCAGCATGGGCACTGACAATGTCTCGCAGTCCTTGTCATTGAAACTGAAGAATGGTAAATTGGTTGAACAAGAGGGCGTTGAGATCTAGGTAACCGTTGGACGATATTTTCCATATGTCTGAAATACTTCGCATTTTTGTCAGTGCAACCCAGGATCTAGAAACAAAACGCGGGATTATCGGCCGTACCTTGGCCGAGTTACCGGTACAGGTGGGAGCTGAGATCCGCCGGTATCCCCCCGAGGGTATTTCCTACGATACGCTTTTCGAGCTTGTGGGCAATGTCGATCGCATGTATTTTCTCATGGGGAGCGATATCACTGCCCCTGCCGGCGCCGAGTGGGATCTGGCCATGCGTTTGCAGCGTTCGCTCATGCCATTACGGGCGCCAGCCAAGCTTACGCCTGCGGCCGAGCAATTCTTGCGCATTACATCTCGTCAGGTCACGGCGCAGGAATGGCGTCAGTTTGATACGGCTGCAGATCTTGCTCGAATTGTAGGACTTGATCTTATTGATATGTTACTACACCCGACCAACCGTTATGGTGTTTCTCTGGTCGAGATTCAACAACTGCAGAAACATCGCCATACCTTCGAGAATCCGTCTGCTGATACAGTTTCGGATCCCGGGGGCGCCGAACGTGGCGGTGTGATATTGGGTAGGCAGAATATCTCTGTGTAGCAACTCGATAGGCCATGGTTTATGCATGCTGATAGAGGACTCGACAGGCTCAGAACCTTGAAAACTGCATCAAGGCACATTATAATAGGACATCATAAATGAAAGGGTGAACTACAATGTTGGCTGTAATTCAGTCAGATCAGACTAGAATCCTATCTATTGTCAGGTATTGAGGGCTATGCGGATAGATAACTAGACCAAAATGCATACCAAACACTAGACACTAGCAAATCACTGCTGCGACAGTATAGTTTCCAGTTTTTCGCTAAACCCCGTACAATTCAGCGGTCAAGCCTAATAAAAACAAGCGATATTGTCGTTTCTCGGCAGGGTACTCGACTTTGGCCATTTTCGATGAAGAGAAACTGGGGAGACAAAGGCAAAACCTGTAGAATGTGAGTACTAATAACC
>JAAENG010000487.1 GCA_024224665.1 Chloroflexota bacterium
AATCTCGCACCTAAATTGAGGTTGTCATCCCTGCAAAATTGCCGTATTTGGAATTGCTGCTTCAGCCGGGAGGCGGAAGACGAAAGGACGAATTACCCGTAAAATAAGGGTTTACCTGCCGACTTTTGCGGTATTGCGTATTAGGATTGTTTGGATCGATGGCCAAGCTATGGGTGGCCATGATCGGTTGGTCGTCGGTCAGTGGAGTAAAGCTGTTGCCGCCGTCGCTGCTCTTCCAAATACCGGCGGTTGCCGTTGCTACATAGAGGATGTTGTCATTGTTGGGATGGAAGACGATGGCCTTGGTACGGCCGCTGAGATCTGCTCGCCAGGTATCACAACCGGATTGTGTGCAACTACTAATGCCAAGTGAGCCCTGTTTGATGGGTGAGGGCCCCAGAGATTGCCAGCTCTGTGCCAGCGACTGGCCTGCGATCTGACTGCGAGCTTGCTGCAATGCCTTGGTATTGGCAGCGGGCGGGATGGTTTCTAAAGGATAGGAGCGCTGATCCCAAAACCAGTCACGGCGCCCATCCGGAACATCGATCCTCACCCCTTCTACCGGTGGTCGCCCGCGCGCCAGGCTGAAGATGCGCTGGGCATCAGGATCGGGCTTGATTCGGTCGAATTGCGCTTGTTCGGGCGAGATCTCCAAGGCCCAGGCGCCTGCTTCGACCTGTGGAGACTCGATTATCTGCATCTCGTAGCGCTCGCCACGTATGGCCAAGGCCAGCACGACCAGGACCAGATTGAATGCAAGCGCAAAAAAGATGATGATCGGTGTGCGAATCTGTCGTGAAGGTAAACTCACAATTTCTCTTCCTTTGTGGAAATGGCAGTTGATTCATGTGTGAGAAATATGGTACTCGATGTTGTTCCCAAAACAATGACAGGCGTGTCCCTGTGCGGCGCCAACATTGGAAGCTGATAGTAAGCTACGATGCTTAGCTTGTCAACTTGACCGCTTGTTCGCTTGATCCGAGTCGATATCGCAGTTCTAAATTCGTTTGTGGCGCCTTCGCGACGTTAGGTGAGGCATTTCCCGCCGCCAGGTTTATATACGACATATACTCAGCACGGTCATAAAAGAGCATGTATATCGTA